>CAYPGT010000111.1:0-1988 GCA_964410425.1 uncultured Gammaproteobacteria bacterium | reverse complement strand
TATGGCAGAATTGCTGAAACTATATTCTTGCGTGCACAGAAAGCTATTCTTAAGACCTCTAGGACTGAGTTTGATACCTGGTATTCGGAGCGAGACAATCTTCATCAATTAGACTCAGAAGCTAAGACTAAGGTGGATCGAATGTGCGAACTCTTGTCTAAGTCTGGCTATACCTACGAAGAAGAAGATGCACTGTGGTTTAAGGCTAAGGATTTTGGTGATGAACGTAATAGAGTTCTGCGTAAGTCTGATGGCAAGTACACTTACTTAGCTGCGGACCTGGCTTATCATCAGGACAAGCTAGCCAGAGGCAACGATAAATTAATTAATATATGGGGTGCTGATCATCACGGACAAATCCCTGGCATTAAGGGTGGACTCAAAGCATTAGGGCTGGACGAAAATAAACTTGAAATCATACTGCTTCAGTTAGTATCCTTGGTCAAAAATGGACAGGAAGTGAAAATGTCTAAACGTGAGGGAAATGTTGTAACTGTCGGTGATCTGATTCAAGAAGTGGGAGTAGATGCATTTAGATATTTCCTTATTGAAAGCTCGGTGAACACGCGTACTATTTTTGACCTAGAGCTTGCTACTAAGCAAGACAAGGATAACCCTGTCTATTACGCTCAGTATGCGCATGCGCGTTGCTGTAGTATCCTAAGAACTTTAACAGGACAACAATTAGATCAAGATTCTAAGCCTCTTCTTAGTGAAGCTGAATTAAAGCAGTGGTTGAGTGATCTGAAATCTAATTCTGGATTATTCAAGAAAGTTTTCCAGAAGCTTGAGGCTGAGTCGCTAAGTTCTACTAAGGCTCTAATACTGGGTTTGGCTGATTTCCCAGAGGAGATTAAAGCTGCTGCCACTGTTAACGCTCCATATAAAATAGCCAATTACATTAAGTCACTAGCAGCTTTATTTCATCAGTTTTATACACATAACCGTGTTATTAATGATGATAGAGAATTAATGAAAGCAAGAGTGTCTCTTGTAGCAGCAACGCAAAAGACACTCTATAACGCGCTCTCGGTGCTAGGCATCAGTGCACCAGAGAAAATGTAGAGCCTTTTCAGAAATCGCTCAGAACGAGGCATGCGAGTCCCGAGGACGCGGAGTTGACTTAATCGTCAATGAGCAGTCCGAGGGGCGAGCATAACAAAGTTATGAGTGATTTCGGGACAAGGCGAATGCAGGGCTAGACCAAATAGTGTGTGCCGTTGGAGTATATTAACTCTCTCTCTTCTGCCTCAAAATTAGTGATCTCATATTCGTGTCGGTATTGTCTTAGATCAACTACTTTTTCTTCTGGTCGGTTTTCTGACTGAGGCTCGTCTGTGTCGGTGTCTAGCCCTGGTAAATCTTCATCATCATCCCAATCTTCGATAAGCTCTATATCGCTGAGTCCCCAATTATTGAGCTTCTCGTGGTCTCTTAATCTTAAGAATGCTTGATAACCGTCAAGCATTTCTCTTCCAAAAATAACTAATCTTCTTTCGCTTAATCTCTCACCAGTCATACTAACAACTAGATCTCTAATTTTACCGATGAGTCCTTCTACAGTCCTGGTGGAAAGCTCCATATGGTTGGCGATCTCAAGATTACTCCAGCCCTCGCCTAGAAGAGATAGTATGGTTACGTAAGGTTCTGGTATTAGGGTTCCCCTGTACCTTACTACTGGCATCATTGCTACTTTAGCTAGTTCTTGTGTTACTTTAATCATTATAATTCTCCTACCCGTTATTAATAAGCCTTTTGGCGGTTCCCCCGGAACCCGCTTGCATAAAGGCTTTGATAAGATCTGTGATGGTTCAGTTCTTATGCCATTAATAATAGATCTAAAGTTCCTGAAATGAAAGGGGTCAAAAGTCACCTGAGATATTTCGCTTATAACTTAATCACTGTAAGGCTTTGAGTGATTTCTCTCTTAAAAATATAGCTCTTGAAAAACGCTCAAGGGGGTCAAAAAACCTCTGGAGGTTAAGAAA
>CAYPGT010000110.1:0-2329 GCA_964410425.1 uncultured Gammaproteobacteria bacterium | reverse complement strand
AAGTCTACAGTACTTTCGCTGACAGTATTTTCACGGGATTAGCAGTACCATCTGAACCAGGATAAGGAGCTACATTGTCCTGTACGATCTTGTTAACTACATCCATACCCTTAACCACTTGCCCAAAAACAGTATAGCCATAAGGATCTACACCACCAGGATTAAGTGATGGCAAAGGAGCGAGGTCAATAAAGAACTGTGAACTTGCTGAATTAGGATCAGAAGTACGAGCCATAGCTAGGATTCCAGCTTTATTATGACTAAGGTTCTTAGACCATTCGTGCTTAATATAGCGAGGCTGTTTAGTTTCTGGATCTACGAAGTTACCAGTGCCATTACCATTAGGACAGCCACCTTGAACAACGAAACCAGGAATAATTCTATGAAAAGTCAATCCGTTATAAAACTTTCTCTCTACTAAGTCCTTAAAATTACCAGCGGCGATAGGAGCCTCATCCATAAACAGTTCTATCTCGATAGGACCCTTCTCTGTTTCCATCAAGACTACTGGATTCTTGTGGTTTACTTTAGCATCTACTTCTTTAACTAATTCTGATTCCATTTTTTTTGCATCCTTTACTGCCGGCTTAGCCTCTTCGACTTTGCTATTAGTTTTAGGATCTTGTGCTTTGACCACCAAGAATACTACTACTAGTAAACCTAACGCTAATATACTGATTAATTTTGAGTTCATGAACTTATTATACTGTAGCTTCAGTAGTTTCCGTCGTTTCAGTAGACTTAGCAGCTTTAGCTTGCTGTTTATCAGCCTTAGCAGTTTCTTGATCTATAAGCTTCTGTTGGAAGTCCTTAGCGATACGTGAACTATCTTCACGCAATCTAGTCTTCTTAGTACCAACAAGTTTACGCATGTAGTAAAGCTTAGCTCTTCTAGCCTTACCTTTACGTAGAGATTTAACCTCTATTACTTTAGGTGAGTTAAACAAGAAAACTCTCTCGATTGCTACACCTTGGAAAATTCTTCTAACTGTAAAAGTCTTATTGATACCGCCGCCTTTCATCGCGATAACCATACCCTCAAAATTCTGGTGACGTTCTTTAGCACCTTCACGAATCAAAACTTTAACTTTCACAGTATCACCTACTTGAAAATCGAATGGCACTGATCTTAATTGACTCTTCTCTATTCCTCTGATTATTGCTTGACTCATGATTTGTTGTTTTCCGCCTCAATCGGTATTACACTATGTAATAGTTATTGCCGATTAAGTGGCTAATATTAGCAAAAAACCAGCCTTAAAATAGTCTAAATTAAAGTAATTACACTATTTTTTTAGGTTTTCAAGCTAGTTAGGGGCAATTTACGACAAGTCTAAAAAATCGTCTTCAAAAACTCAGGATCCGTATTACCTCCAGAAATAATCAATCCTATCTTCTGTCCTGGCTCAACCTTAAGCTTATGAAACATTAGAGCTGCGACAGGTACGGCCGCGCTGGGCTCTATAACTAACTTCATTCTAAAAAACACAAAGTTCATCGCTTCAATAATCTCTGCTTCACTTACCAAAAAAATATCATCCATTAACCGTTGAACTATAGGGAAGGTTAATTCACCCGGACTACAAGTAGCCAGTCCATCAGCAATAGTTTTAGGAGCTTCAATCTTGACACGTGAACCTTGCTTAAGAGATTGATACCAATCACTAGCCATCTCTGGTTCTGCACCGTAGCCTTTAATTCCTGGCTTAAGCCCCTTCGCTGCAATCAGAGTCCCTGCCAATAATCCACCACCACCCAGTGGCGCCATAATTGCATCTAGATCAGGAATCTCTTCTAGTAATTCATAAGCAGCAGTTCCTTGACCCGCGATGACATCAAGATTATCGTAGCCATGAATCAGTGCAGCCTTACTATTTTGTTTCAAGTCAGCGACAATAGCATCACGATCATCAAGATTACGATCAAAGAATTCTAGACTAGCACCATAACCACGAGTTGCGTCTATCTTAGATCGCGGTGCATCACTGGGAATATAAATCTTCGCTGGTATACCTAAGAGCTTTGCTGCCAAAGCCACTCCTTGAGAGTGGTTCCCTGAAGAGACAGCCACTACTCCGTGCTCTTTAAGTTCAGGTCTCTGCTCTAATAACTTCACGATACTGTTATAAGCACCACGAAACTTAAACGCACCAATACGCTGAAAATTCTCACACTTGAAATATACCTTAGCTCCCACTATGTCATCCAAGGTATGAGAGCTCATAACAGGAGTCCTATGTGCAACCCCCTTAAGACGCCTAGCAGCCGCTTCAATATCACGCAAAGAAATATTATCAACAAGGGTCATAGAGACTATTGTAGCAATTTA
>CAYPGT010000109.1:0-2422 GCA_964410425.1 uncultured Gammaproteobacteria bacterium | reverse complement strand
CTGAAGCTCAAGAGTTGTCTTAATATTAATGCCCGCCACCAAAACCATTCCAGATCCAGAACTCGGCGAGATTAAGCTTACTAAGTATAAAGGCGCAAAGAATATTAGAATCAGAGTTAAAGAAAATTCTAAGGTATCTGTTTCATTACCCTACTTTGTTGCTTATGATGAAGCCTTGCGCTTTCTTATCAGTAAGCGTGATTGGATTAAAGAGCAATTTAAGATTTATTGTCAGAAGGTTATTAGCCCAGAAGAAGCTCAAGCACAAAAAACTATCAAAGAAGCTCTAGAAAAGGCTCTCAGAGCAAGAGCTCGTGCATATTTACCAGGAAGATTAGAAGAACTCGCCAACAAGCATGGACTAAAGTATAAAAAAATATCTATTCGCAACACGAGAACGCGCTGGGGTAGCTGTTCTCACGAAAATAACATTAATCTCTGCATTCATCTTATGAAACTCCCAGATGAACTGATAGACTATGTGCTGCTCCATGAGCTCACCCATACAGTCCATAAGAACCATTCTCCGAGGTTTTGGGCTAAATTAAGCGAATTATTGGGTGAAAATGCCAAGACTATTGATAAAAGGTTAAAAAAGTATAGACCTGATACAAGTTTGGTTTAAGCTTGTATTAGGTTCGCATATGTCCCAAGATATAAGTAAAATTCGTAACATCGCCATCATAGCTCACGTTGACCATGGTAAGACAACCTTGCTTGATGCGATATTAGACCAGACTAATTGTTTTGCTAAACACAAACAACATGACGTTTGCGTTATGGATTCTAACCCTCTTGAGCGTGAACGCGGTATTACGATCTTAGCTAAAAATACTTCTGTTCAATATCAAGACTACACTATTAATATTGTTGATACTCCAGGTCACTCGGATTTTGGTGGTGAAGTAGAACGTGTACTAGGTATGGTGCAAGGCTGTCTATTACTAGTAGATGCTTTCGAAGGACCAATGCCACAAACTAGATTCGTGTTGAGAAAAGCTTTTGAGAAAGGTTTGAAACCGATACTAGTAATAAATAAAGTAGATAAAGTTAACGCTGATATCCCTAAAGTTATAGATGAAGTTTATTCACTATTCATAGACCTCGGTGCTGATGATACTCAGATTGATTTCCCGATTATTTATGCATCTGGAGTTAATGGTATAGCAGAGTTAGATTTAGACTCAGCATTGAAAGCTATCGCTAATAAAGAGTCTAATATCAATCCTGTTCTGGACACTGTGATCAATACAGTGCCTGCACCAGTTGGTGACCTTAATGCACCTTTCCTGTTTCAAACCGTTAGCTTAGACGCTAGTGAGTATATGGGACGTATGCTCGTAGGTAGAGTGCTTAACGGCACACTTAAAGTTAACGAGCAGGTAAATTTAATCTGCGCCATTGATGGTTCTATTATCAAGAAAAAAGTCGCTCGTATCTATGGCTTCCTTGGACTAGAGAAGATTGAGTTAGAGACAGCAACAGCTGGCATGATAATTATATTAGCCGGTTTACCGGAAGGAAACATCGGAGATACAGTCTGCGACCCAAGTTTAACTGAAAAATTACCAGCCATTAAAGTGGATGAACCTACTTTAGAAATGGTCTTCTCCGTTAATGACAGTCCTTTCGCTGGACTTGAAGGTAAGTTTGTCACTTCAAGGCAAGTAAGAGATCGTTTATTTAAGGAGTTACAAATCAACGTAGCTTTAAGAGTAGAGGAAACTGACAGAACTGATTCTTTCAAAGTTTCTGGACGTGGTGAATTGCATCTAGGTATATTGCTAGAGACCATGCGTAGAGAGGGTTATGAACTGCAAGTATCTAAACCACAAGTAATTATTAAAGAGATTGATGGACAGAAGCATGAGCCGTTTGAGGAATTAGTTCTAGATATAGAAGATGGATTCTCTGGGGCTTGCATTGATGCTATTAATAAGCGCCGTGGTGAAATGCAATATATGAACTCAGAGCATGGCAGAACTTTACTTAGATTCTCTGTTCCTACTCGCGGGCTAATAGGCTTTGCTAATGAGTTTGTGCGTATGACTAAAGGAACAGGTATACTCAATCATTCTTTCTTAGATTACAGACCTTATGCTGGTGATATCAGTCGCTTGCGCTCTGGAGTATTAGTAAATCTAGAGAGTGGAGTAGCTACTCCTTACTCACTAGAAAACTTCTACGACAGAGGTATATTTTTCGTAGAGCCTGGAACCAAAATTTATCAAGGCATGATAGTTGGTGAAGCTACACGTCCTCAAGACATAGAGCTAAACCTAACTCGCGAGAAGCAATTAACTAATATGCGTGCTGCTGGATCTGATGATCTAATACAGCTGAAAGTCCCTCGTAAAGTGATACTTGAAGAAGCTCTTACTTATATTAATGAAGATGAACTAGTAGAAATCACTCCTCAAAA
>CAYPGT010000108.1:0-2748 GCA_964410425.1 uncultured Gammaproteobacteria bacterium | reverse complement strand
GCGACAAACTCATCTAACTCTTTAGTGGAGTTAAATTCTTGGATTAAATTATAGTTTGGGTACATTGTAATTGCTTAATGTTGAATATTTGAGTATGTCCTAGCTTTATAATAGTATCAATTGCGTTTTTTGTTCTGTCCACATTAGTATCCAAATCTAATTCTGCAACAATTATCCCCAGAAGCTTAAGTCCCTTATGCCGAGCATGCTCAATACTTAATAGTGAATGATTAATAGTACCAAGCTTAGGACTAATAACTAAGACTAAAGGTAAATCTAAAACTCGGATAATATCAGAAACTAAATCAGCTTTATTATTCACAGGCACAGCTAAGCCACCAGCACCTTCGATGATAACAAATTTATGCTTAGACTGGATCTTATTAAAATCGTCTCTAATCTTCTGTAAGTCAATCTCCACCTGTTCTTTAGAAGCAGAGTAATGCGGCGAAGCTGGATAATGCAAATCATAAGAACAATAGGTCGCAATACCACTAATATCCTTAGCTACAATATCGTAATCCTTATCAGAACCACATTGTATAGGTTTGTAGTATGCTAATTCCTCAATCTTATAACCCAAGGCTAATAGATCTTTGAGTATCTTCATACTGTAGAAAGTCTTACCGACACCAGTATCGGTAGCACTAATAAATAAACCAATAGAGTTTAATACCATACTCTATTTGGAGTTTACCAAAACCTTCTTATGCTCTTCATCTATGATTAACTGAAGATCTAGGTTCTCATCTTTAAGCTTAAAATATTTATCCATAATCAGGCAAGAGATAGCATCAAAGCTCACATTAACCATAGTTCTAGTCATATCTAGGATTCTATCGATACTAAGTATCACACCAATAGCTTCCAGTGGCAAGCCTACTGCTTGAAATACTACCGCTATAGTTACTAAGCTACCATGTGGGATACCAGGTGTACCGAAGGTCGCCACTAAGACCATCGCTACAACAAAAATCTGCTGGCTCAATGAAAGCGGCTCAGGAAGCCAAGCTTGTGCTACAAACAAAGTTACCACAGATTCATAGATAGCAGCACCGTTCATGCTCATAGTCGCTCCTATCGGTATCACAAAAGACGCTACACGATTAGGAACCTTAAACACATTCTCCATTGTTTCTAAGGTCACAGGGAGTGTCGCTGCCGAGCTAGATGTAGAAAACGCTGTCAGCATAACTTCGCGCATCCCCATAAAGAACTGTATAGGAGTAAAATTAGTAAAGAAGTGAACAAAGATAGGAGCAACAATAAGCAGCATAGAAAATAGTGCTGCAAACGCTGTCAGCATAAACATGCCGTATTTAGAAATAGAAGCCAGTCCACCTATAGCCACAGTCTTAGTTATTAATGAGAAAACTCCAAACGGTGCAAATCCCATAATCCAATGAGTCATGGAGAGAATCGCATCCAGAGCGACTTTGAAGAGGGCTAGCAATTTATCACCGTTCTTCACTGAGACTAAGGCTGTCGCAAATAATACTGCAAACACTATGATCTGTGTCAACGAACCATTAGAAAGAGATTCAAAAATATTAGAAGGGATCATACTACGCAAAATCTCACCTGCGCCATGCTCTTGATTAGTAATAAACTTGACCTTCTCAGCGTGTTCACCAGAATCTAGGATTTTATGCAAGTCAATATATTGACCAGGTTGCATTAGGTTCACCCAGAATAGTCCCAGCACAGCAGCGAATAACATTTGTACCTTAAATATTATTACTGTCATCAAACCAAACTTACCGATACTTTTAATTGGTAAGTGTCCAACTCCAACAACGAGTGAACAAAGTACTACCGGAATAACAATCATCTTCAGTAATTTAAGGAAGATCTCTCCCATCCAAGTGATATGTCCTAACTTAAGGAAACCAATGCTTGGATTAGCCAGGCTACCATCAGGATTATTAAGGGAAAATAAATAGCCTACTAAGACCCCAAGAATCAGGCCAATCAATATACGCCAATGTAATGCTAGTTTCATAGGTTTTGCCTAAATGTTGACATTTAGGGCTTAAATGAGTTGTTCATTTTAACATGATAGAGATTCCATAGCGAAATGTAATTACTAATTGGACATAACAAGATTGCTATAATACTTTTCATGCCTGCAATGACATTTAATAGTGATAGTAAAGCTTGTAAATTACTAAACTCCGTGTATTACTTGGCAGATGCTAAAACAGCGAAGCTTGCAGGCGGAGTGAATGGTTTTCAGTTTATAGCTGAGACGCTGGATGGATTTTTTAGGCTTCCTGAAAATGCAGCGAAGAGAGTCACTAAACACAGGATTGAAGAAAGAATGAAGGAATTATTTGCTGATCCTCTACCTTCAAGCGGACCTAAGCGTTATGCTCGCGACGATGAGAAGCGCAGAACCAGTAGCAAATCATCAGACAGGCCAACTAAGTATATAGATAAAGAATTAGGAATTATATCTTTGGCAGCAATGCAATCACAGCGCGAAGTTTTCTCTTGGGCTAGTAAACAAAGAACCTTAGCTAGGTTATTACGCAAAATTGGTATGAAAACAAATGCTGAAGTTGAAAAAACATGGAAAACTTTATTATCAAATCTAGGAGCATTAGCACTAGATCCAGTTCCTGAAATAACTGAACAGTTAAAGCAAAGGTATTTCACAACTACAGCGTGAAAACTATAAAACAAATTACCAGAGGAGTTTATGAATGAATCAATTAGCCACTAATGTAAATCCTAAATTAGATCCTA
>CAYPGT010000107.1:0-2787 GCA_964410425.1 uncultured Gammaproteobacteria bacterium | reverse complement strand
ACTGAGAATCATTCTCAAGTATTCAATATGCAATTAAATCAAGCAAAATCTGGTGAAAAAATCATTCTTAACTTCATTCCTGCAAGTATCAAAGCTGAACTTATTCGCATGGGACTATCTGAGGGTGACAAGATTGAATGTCTAGTAAAAATCCCAGGTGGACCAGTGGTGTTGCTTAAAGACTTACAAGAAATTGCTATTGGAAATAATTACTCTAAGGAAATAAAAGTTACCAAAGTCTAAATGCAGGAAACTAAGAATAAAACTACTACTGTTCAAATCGCGCTAGCGGGTAATCCTAATGTTGGTAAGTCAGTGATTTTTAATTACCTTACGGGTGTCTATGTCGATGTCAGTAATTACCCTGGTACTACTATCGAAATCACCAATGCTAATATCCAAATATCAGAAATCGAAAAAGAAAAATATCAACTCAGTAATTATGAGCTAAAACTCGTAGACACTCCTGGTGTCTATGGCATCTCCAGCTTTAACGATGAAGAAAGAGCTGCACGTGATTATATACTCAACGCAGATATTGTAATTAATGTCGTATCCAGCATTAGCTTAAGTCGTGATCTCTTCCTAACTAAACAACTTGCTGATATGGGCAAGCCCATGATAGTGCTAATCAATCAAAGTGACGAAGCTAAAATACGCAAGGTAGCAATCAATACTACGCTTCTCTCTCAGGAATTGGGTTTGGATATAATCGAGACGGTAGCGATTAAGGCTCAAGGCTTACCAGAACTTAAGCAAGCTCTTCTTAATTCTATTAATAATATAGATAGCAAGCTCGCCAAAATTCAAGTAGGTAAAATCTCCCCGAGAATAGATCAGTACATTCTGCCATATATTGATAAAGTACTCTCGCGAGCAGAAGCTGTGCTTATCGCTGAAGCTGATACGACTATCGCTGAGCGTAATAGCATAGTAGTGAATGATTCTAAGCGAGAAGAAATTTATAAGATACGAAGAGACGAGGTGGATGAATTGGTCGCCAGGGCAGTTAGCCATATCCAATTCTCTAAACGAATGTTTTTAGGACAATTATTATTACAGCCTATTTTCGGATCACTAGTCGCTATTGCCATTCTTTATACTTTCCTTTATCAATTCCTCGGTGTTTTTGTCGCAGGGACGGTGGTCAATTGGTTAGAAAAAGGTATCTTCAATGTTTACTATAGTCCATGGATAGAGGGTTTGGTGAACCATGTATTTCCAGTAGTACACAACAATATCCAGAATATTCTCATCTCTAATCCACTCACTGCCATCGGCACATTTCTCGCTGGAGATTATGGCGTTCTAACTCTTACTATTACTTACTTATATGGTTTATTACTACCATTAGTATTGGGTTTCTATTTTGGACTAGCGATACTTGAAGATAGTGGTTACCTACCAAGATTAGCAGTACTAGTAGATGGAATTCTCAGCAGACTGGGCATGAATGGCAGAGCTATTATTCCTCTAATACTTGGTGGTGGTTGTGTTACCATGGCAACGGTCACCACTAGATTACTCACCAACCCCAAAGAAAAACTTATCACTATGGCAGTTCTCGGACTAACTATACCTTGCTCCGCTCAACTAGGAGTCATTCAGGGACTGCTTAGTAGCGTAGGTGGTGTCAAGCCTTGGCTAATCTGGAGCGGTACTTTGTTTATAGTGTTTGTTCTAACTGGGATGATTTTAAATAAAATTATTCCAGGTCCTTGTGGTAATTTCATTTCTGATATCCCTCCTCTACGTTTACCAAGAATGAGCAATATAACGAAGAAAACTCTTATGCGCTCTAAAGTTTTCTTAGATGAAGCCACGCCAGCATTCTTCATCGCCGCTGCGATCGTTGCATTCATGCAAGTTAGCGGTATGCTAGAAGCTACTATTAAAATATCCGAGCCAGTTATTCAGGGTGTTTTACTGCTTCCTAAAGAAGTAGCTATAAGTTTTATACTTGGCATGGTACGCAGAGATTTTGGAGCCTTCGGTTTAATGAGCATCCCTATGTCAGCAGCTCAACTCATTACTTCATGTACAGTTTTAACATTATTCGTTCCTTGTATCGCTACAGTCGCCGTTATGGTTAAAGAAGGTAGTTTTAAGACAGCCATGGGTATTTGGATTAGCTCATGGATACTGGCTTTAGGCATAGGTGCGATTTTAGCGAGGCTGCTACCTACCTTTGTGTAGTCTAAATAGCTGATTAAGCATTAATAATCAACAAATTAGGCCATCTAGATTCAATTAAATCCCCTAAAGGCCTAAGTTCAGAATTACCGTAATTTGCAGATAATGTCCTTGAGATCTCTAAGCATCTCAAAAACAAATCATGGCAATCGACACATTAAAATCTGCGGGCTCATCAATGAAAAACATTCAATTCGCGATTGATGCAGTTGCTCAAAACATCGCCAACGTTAACACCACTGCCTATAAGGAAAGTAAGGTTAATTTTGAAAGCGTTGTCAATAATCTTAGTGATACTGCTAAATTCTCTGGAACTGCTGTTGCTTCAGTCAATTCAGATTTTACTCAAGGCAATCTCAAAAGCACGGGGCTATACACTGATCTAGGACTTCAAGGTAATGGGTTCTTTACTCTTCAGAGTTCTAGTGGTGACGTAGTCTTCACAAGAGACGGTAACTTTAAAGTAGATGGAACTAGTACTCTCGTAGATGCTAATGGTGATTTTGTACTCTCTAGTGGCGGCGGTAAAATTATCATCCCAACCAATACAACTTCAATAGAAATTAATTCTAGTGGTGAAATTAAATATTTACC
>CAYPGT010000106.1:0-2897 GCA_964410425.1 uncultured Gammaproteobacteria bacterium | reverse complement strand
ATAGGTTTTTATGTATTCTTAGTCATGTTGAGAGCTTCTTGTGAAGCCTTCTTTGCCATCTCAACTATACTTAAGTTCGCTTTATACTGTCTCACAGCATCCATCATTTTTAGCATTTCTGCTGCTCCGTCAACGTTAGACATCTCTACATTGCCGTCAGCGTCAGCGAGTGGATGACCTGGAATATAAACTTTAGGACCTGGACGCTTATCTACTACGATCTTAGCGACCATGGCTCCAGCACCACGATGTTCACCCTTGAGTAACCTACTAGTACTAATATCGCTACCTAATGCTGCTACTATGTCAGAGAAACTTTCGCTGTCTGATCTAGCTGTAAGTACGGCTGTCTTAGTCTTATAACCTGGTGTAAGCATGTTGGCGACGTTCTCTGATGCGATGTGCATAGTATCTCGCATACAGTTAAGTCCATTCTGTGCCGTTTCGTAAATATCAAATATACTCATTATGCTGCCCTTCCTGATTGTGCTGCTTCTTCCATGTGCTGATAAATATGACCGTTAAGTCTTGTTAGTAGAACATATTTAAGATGATTTTCAGCCATCTCTGATAATTCTTTTTCGTAACTTGGTTTGGTGAGCTCATCTTCGTAGATAGCATCATCAATCATTCTGTCTTTGCTTTTAGTGCTACTTTGTTTATCCATGTCTTTTAACACAGAACCAAAATCTAGATCTTTGCGGATAAAGCCTGGCGTGTTGACATTGGTCAAGTTGTTTGCCAGTATATGCTGTCTCTCACTGACAGTGTCTATCAGCATGTTTAGAATATTTTCTTCATGTGTCTGTAACATTTATTGCTCCTAATTCCCCTCTGGGTCCCTCGTGTTATAAATATAATGTTTAGGTATTAAGATTCGGTTAAGGACACAGTTAAAAAGCAAAACTTCTAAAAATTCTAGTGGTACAATGTGATTTTATGAGCGAATGTACCCAAGCTAATTCTGCTGATATCAGTCCTGAAATGGCTGAGGCACTCAACGGTCAAATCCGCAAGGCTAAGCAAGCTTCGTTGCAGATGGCCATTGTATCTGCTTCTGATAAAAACCTCGCTCTTGAATTGATTGAAAGAGAATTAAGAGAGTCTGTTAATTACATTATCGAAGCTAATAAGAAGGATCTCAGCAATCCTGAGAATGCAGATTTAACAGTTGCACTTAAGGATAGATTGATGCTTGATTCTGAACGTATCATGTCCATGGCTAGTAGCATTCGTAAGATTGTTAACATGCCTGATCCAGTGGGAAATGTTTTAGATGGTTGGTTGCATCCTAATGGTATGCGCATTACTAAGATTAGAGTACCGCTTGGGGTGATTGGTATTATTTATGAAGCGCGTCCTAATGTGACTACCGATGCTATTGCTCTTGCTATCAAGTCTGGTAACGCTGTAGTGCTTAAAGGCTCTCGCCAAGCTTGGTACACTAATAACGCTATTATGGATGTGGTTAGCAGAGTCTTAAAACAAACAAAGATCCCCTTAGATGCTATTCAATATCTTCATGATAGAACTAGAAGTGGCTGTAAGATTTTACTTGGAGCCGTCGGTTTAATTGATCTAGTGATTCCACGTGGTGGTGAGACCTTAAATAAATTTGTTACTGATAACTCTTTAATACCAGTGCTTGGTGCTGGCGGAGGAGTTTGTCACACTTACATAGATGAATACGCTGATCCAGCTAAAGCCATCGCTATTGCAGTCAACGCCAAGGTTTCAAGACCGAGTGTTTGTAATTCTTGTGAGACTATATTGGTGCATTCTAAAGTAGCAAATAAGATTCTAGAACCGTTAGTCGAAGCTTTAACAGCTAAGAAAGTAGAGATTATTGGTGATCAAACTATCTGTTCTAAGTTTCCTTTCGCTACAGCTGCTACAGATCAAGATTGGGCTACTGAGTATCTTGATCTTAAAGTTTCAATGAAGGTGGTTAATGATCTTAAAGAGGCGATTGATCATATAGCTTTATACTCTACAGGACATTCAGAGACTATTGTTACCGAGGATCTTGCAGGTGCAGAAGTGTTTAAGCGTATGATTAATTCAGCTTGCGTCTATATTAATGCTAGTACCAGGTTTACTGATGGAGAGGAGTTTGGCTTTGGAGCAGAGATGGGCATTAGTACTCAGAAGCTGCATGCACGTGGTCCTATTGGTGCTAAAGAACTCTGTACTTATAAGTTTATAATTGAAGGTAATGGACAAGTCAGGTAAAGCTAAGAGACTTGGACTGCTTGGCGGTACTTTTGATCCCATTCATAATGCTCATATAGAGATTGCTTTAATTGCTAAGCAGAGATTTAATCTTGATGAAGTTCATTTTATTGTTGCTAAAGATCCACCTATAAAAGAACATGTAGTCTTGGATGCAGAGCGTAGATTTCAGTTAGTAGCGAAAGTATTGGAATCTTATGAGGGGTTCTTTGCTTCAAGAGTAGAGTTGGATAGACCAGGTAAGTCATATAGTTATTTAACGGTTCAACATTATAAAGAAGAATTTTCTGATCTTGAATTATTTTGGATTATGGGTGAGGATGCTTTTGCTACCTTGAAAACCTGGAAGAATTTCGATTATTTAAAAGAGAATCTACATTTTATAGTTTTTAATAGAACTTCAAGCTCAAAATCAGAAGTTGAAAGCGTCAATGGTTTGAGAGTGCATTATGTACAAGACTTTGAGCAGAATTTGTCATCGAGCAAACTACGCAAGGGGATATTAGAATCCAGATTAGAATTAGAAGTTCCACGAGAAATTAGAGAAAAAGTTTTAGAATATTATCGTAAAGACTAGGCTATCAGATCTATTTATAGCTAACAGTGACTGGGAATTTTTCACTGGGTATAATTAAAGTTATGGCAGACGATAAGAAAAAAGACGA
>CAYPGT010000105.1:0-3008 GCA_964410425.1 uncultured Gammaproteobacteria bacterium | reverse complement strand
CGTTGGGCTCATAACCCAAAGGTCGTAAGTTCAAATCTTGCCTCCGCAACCATTTATGTATCTTGACTTACGAAACATTCCATGTCCTATCAACTTTGTTAGGACCAAGATTAAGCTTGATGCCATGCAATCAGGGGAAATATTAGAAGTCTTACTCGACGATGGAGAGCCGATAACAAGCGTCAGTCTTAGTGTTACTGAAGAAGGACATACTATTGTTTCAAAAACACAATTAGAAAGCCAGGGTTGGTTACTGAAGATAGTAAGGTTGTAACTGGTAACTGTTTTTAGAAAATAATTTGACATCTATATAAGCTGAGCAATAAGACGAGAGTTGTCTCTCTTTGTGAACGTAAGTGAGCGAAGAGAGACCTCGAGTCCCGCGAAGCTTGTTTGTCAAATTATTTTCTAAAAACAAGATTACAACGGATTTTTCTTGATTTGCTGATTAGTTCTTGGGTATTCCTTAGAGTTCTTTTTGAGTTTCTCAAATATCAACAATTGTTTATCATCGTATGATACTTGGTCTATTAATTTGCATCCTAGTATATGAATCGCTTTAGCTGCAGAGCTGATTTCGTCATTTATATTTTGTTTTTTGTAAGCGATAAAATTACCCTTAACTTTGATGAAAGGTATGGAGTATTCTAGTAGTGTACGTAGCTCTGCTACTGCTCTGGATACGGCGAGGTCATACTCTTCTCTATATTCTTTAGTCTGAGCCAGCTCTTCTGCGCGACAGGCTATGGGCTCTAAGTTCTCTAAACCTAATTCTTTTTTTACTAATTCTAAGAATTTGATTTTTTTACCAACACTGTCTATCGCTGTAATTTGTAATTGAGGGAATACTATGGCAAGAGGTAGAGCCGGGAAGCCACCGCCAGTGCCAATATCGATAAGTTTAAGATTAACGGCAGCATTTAAGTAAGGTAGTATCATTAATGAATCTTCAAAGTGCTTTTTATATACTTCTTCTTTATCCGTGATGCTCGAAATATTAGTATGAGCGTTAAACTCTGAATAGAGCTTATAGAGCGTATCAAAACTAGTTTTATGCTCTTTAATAAGATCGTTCATAAATAAATTGTGGTAATTACATAGTCCACTAAAACAATCATAATGAAGCTTAGTATTACAGTCATCGTCGTAGCTTTTCCTACTTCTTTAGCACCACCTTCTGTCTCTAAACCTAAGGTTGTGGCTATGAGTACTATCATTCCACCAAAGATGGCGGATTTAGTGAGACAGAGAGAGATGTCGCTTACCTTATAGTAAGTCCAGATGCTGCGAAGGAAGCCTTTTAATCTCAAACCTTCAGTTAACCACACTGTTACATAGCTACTGGCTATAGCTATAAGACTTGCAAGCCAAATGATCAGGGGAGTAAAGATTACAGCAGCTAAGAATCTAGGAACTACTAGATATTCAATTGGACTGACCTTAAATACTTTCAGAGCATCTATTTGTTCCGTGATCTTCATATTAGCTAACTCTGCTGCTAAGCCAGTACCATACTGTGTGGCTATCATTAATGAACCTACTACAGGTACTAATTCTCTGGTCATCATGAGTGCAGAAAGTATGCCTAAATCACTGCCAAGTCCCTTAGATACAAACTGTGGTCCAAGCTGCACTCCAATAACCACTCCTAGTGCAATAGCAATAATGAATACAGGAACCATGACACTGTAACAAAGTAAAACAGAATGTTTGAGGAAATCAGCTACACTAAATCTCCCCCAAGCTATTGAATAAAATATCTCGGAAATATTTCTACCAATACAGCCCATAAATCTAAGGCTGCTATTTGATAGCTTTTGTATTTGGGCTAAGTCCACAGTAACATTATAGTCTAAATGCGAGCCAGATAATGGCAAGATAGAGGCAGGATAAAGGCTTGATAGTATGTTACCTGTAAACCAACAGACTGGAAGCGAAGCTAGTGACTTTGGCTTCTACCTTCTGTCCAGCGTTGCTGGTGAAGCTCAAAAATGTGGTCTCTTGGTTATCAGTTTTAATCGCTATATTATTCATTAGATTATCTGAGAGTAGATTCATTAAACATTTCTTGTTTACTTCATGAACAAACTTAGATAAGTCTAGGTAGTTTCTCTCAATACAATCTAAGCTCTTCATGTAGTTTTTTTGTAAAAGACCACCAGGATTAAACGCCTGCCATACTGCCGCGTCAAAGTTAATTGAATTCATATCACGACGTTGAGTATGTTTGTAATTAGACTTAGACCTAATAAGTTCGGTCTTCTTATTCTTCCAATCCCAGTCTGTATAAACTACTAAGGCTGGATCAATTTTGGTTTTGAAATTTACTGCAATTGACTGGCTGCAATCTTTAAGTTTTGATCTGAGAATTTTTAATCTGACACCACGATCTTTAAGAGCCCAACTCATTATCACCTTACCAAATTTATCAGTATTATAAGTTTCCTTGTCAAATGCTTCTTGGAGTTTAGCTAATTTGTCACTTACGACTATTGGATCGTTTAAATAGTCACAGAGAACGGATTCTGCTTGCTTGAAATTGTTTAGTCCAACAATAGGGTTTGCTTTAAAGAAAACAATGATCTTCTGTATTTGAGTTTCTTCTTTAATATCATTGAGGGTTATAGGTAATTTGGATTCTTTCTTGAGTTTAAGTTGCACAAAATCACGTGCAATAGTAGCTTCTTTATCTCTTGAAAACAATACTTCTGGATTATGAGATCTCTCAACTTGAATAGGTTTGATTGAAATATTTTTGCTGTGAGCTTGTGAGTCAATCCCAGTATCAATAACGATTATATTGTCAGATCTTAGGCAGCTTGTTTTAAGGCCATCAGCTTCAACGATAAATATAGGATGCTTGGAACTTATTTGTTCTTGCTCTGAATACATAAGGTTATATAAGCTTTGAAAGCTTGATTTCATTAGAGCTAAAATTGGTTAATAAACGGTTAAAACAAAGACCGATTAAATAATACTTTGTTTATTATGTTAAAATCTATCAAATA
>CAYPGT010000104.1:0-3135 GCA_964410425.1 uncultured Gammaproteobacteria bacterium | reverse complement strand
CCCCCGACCTCCTCGGTGCAAGCGAGGCGCTCTACCAACTAAGCTACGAGCCCACAAGAACTTAAGCCATCAGCTCAAGAACAGAAAAATACTAACATAACTAAGGCTTGATAAATCCTGAGAAAGCTAAAGATTTAATTTTCCACCCAAGATTAGTATTACTTGTTCAAGCTGTTCTTCCCTAAACATCACATAGTCAGTATTAAAAGTGGAGAAAACAAATACGCTGATTTTAGATTCAGCAAATTTATCCAAAATGGGACTTAATACTCCGACTTCATTAAAGTTCAATTCACCAACTACTCTTATCGCCCTAAATCCACTCTCACATTTCAAGAATTCTTCAGGAATATGTTCTACCGGCAAAATAATTGAAATCTCTTGATCAGTTTTACTGATCGAAAAGAAATTTAGTTTAGTAATATCATCAATATTTTTACCTATTTATACAATATCTAATAACCAAGCAATTAGATTTTTTTGATGAATTACAACTGAAGCTCCAGGAAGATTTTCTTCTATGGTTTTATCACTGCTATCCATTACTAATAAGTAATTCTTAGAATTTTTAGTATAAGCATCAGAATAGATTAAAGAGTCCAATTCTCTTTCTTGATTTTTTTCATTTATTTCTTTACACACTTGATATTTTTCAAAAAAATTCTTTTGTCTATCTAAGCTGATAAAATCAATTTCAGATTCATCATAACCATAATAAATACTTGTGAATACTTTATCTCGTTTGAGTTTCGAGTAAACCAAATTTTCTAGCCGTTTGCTAAAGTTGTTACCAAGATCATGATAAAGATAGCTGAGTGCAACATCCACCGCATAATATTTCTTGGAGCTATCAAACACCCTTTGACTTTTCCAGCTGAATCTCGAAAGCTCCTCAATTGCAAAGGTCTTTTGTAGATAGTCTACGTAACTAATAATAGTCCCTTGCTTAATTTTATAACCAAGCTGTTTGAGGTAGTTTTCGATTTTAACAAAAGAAATTACATTACCAATATTGACCAAAAGATAAATCAATATTTTTTCAATTACAGATGCGTTTCTAACATTAAAACGTTCTACTACATCATCTAAAATCACTTTGCTTATCAAACCCTCTAAATATGATCTTTTGGCATCGTCATTAGTAATAGAAAAAATTTCTGGAAGTCCGCCAAAACAAATATACTCATGAAAATAAGCTTGGATTTCCTGTTCATGCTTCGCAAGATCCTTCCTCGTTGCTATCACTATTTCTTTATATAGAAGAAATTCCTTAAAAGAAAAAGGTTGGACTTCCAGTGCAATAAATCTACCAGCCAAATTTGATCCTAATTCACTTGCAAGTAATTCCGAATTTGAGCCAGTGATAATTATATTGGCTTCTTTTTCAAATTCATAAATAGTCCTCAGTAGCTTGTCCCAATCTTTAACCAATTGTATTTCATCGAATACCAATAATTTCTTGCTTTTATTCTGCCCCAAGAAAACACTTGTAATTTTTTGTACTTTATCCGCTCGATGATATTTAGCAAGCTGTAAATCTTCAAAATTCAAATATAGAATATTGTCTAAAGCATATTTTTTGGACTTGATTAATTTTTGACATACTTCTCTAATGATGGTAGATTTGCCTGATCTTCTAAAACCAGTAACAATCTTGATCGGCTTACTCATGACCATATCTATTAACTCTTGAGTATAAGATCTTGTTATAGATCGAGACTCTTTTATGCGCTTTTGGCCAATCTCTATAACATCTAGAATTTCTTGACGGTTCTGCTTAATATTAGCTTCAGTCATGGCAATATTATACCTCTACAGAGACATAAATATCAAATATGACCCTATAAGAGAATAATTTTTATACACTCCCCTACGAAGGCATAATATAATCATCTATAGAAAACTCTTAATATAGTTCTTTCTACTCGTAGCTTCAGCAGCGTAATCACCCTTAGGAGCAAGGCTGAGATACTTATCATAGAGATTAATTGCCTGAACTAATTGTCTTTGGTCTTCTAATATCATTGCCGCAAAAAACATCGCTTCAGTTTGATTGTTAGCATCTAGTCCATAAGCCTTCTGGTAAGCATTAAGTGCGCGTGCATCATTACCCATAGCCTGATGAGCAGTACCTAAGTTATACCAAGCGTTAGCATTATCGGGGACTAAAGCTACAACCTGCTCATAGAGTTTAATAGCTTCAGTATTAGCTCCCTTAGACTGTAACTCTATAGCCTTAGCTAATAATCCATTTGCCTTAGATATCTCCACAGATCTCATAGCTTCTGAGTAAGTAGAGTTCGGCTTAATGGCATAAGCTTTCTTATAACTTTCCATTGACTTATCCAGATCACCTGTTGCCTGATAAGCCACTGCCAGATTGTAGAAGAGTGAATCGTCACCAGGTTTGTCAGCAGCGATTCGGTTATAAATTTTAATAGCTTCCACGTAGTTACCGGCCTGCTGTAATTTCACCGCTTGAGCAAACGCTTCTGCCACCTGGGTTTCCTTCTCATCTGCTGTCAAGCTAATGAGAGCTTGCTTAGCTTCTTGATGATCAGGCTTAAGCTCAATTGCTTTACGGTAAGCTTTCTCTGCTCTCTCCAAATCACCCTTAGCTTGGAAGGCTGTTCCAATGTTGTAATGAATATCTGGATTAGTCGGTTCTAAATTAAGAGCCTTGATATAGTTACTCAAACTTTGATCAAAGTCTCCTTGCTTCTGAAATGCAACAGCGCGATCCAAGAATAAATTAACCTGAGTTCTAACTCTATCTTCTTGTAAACTTCCTAAACCCTTCTGCGCTAATAAACTATTCGGATCCAGCTCAAGCGCGCGCCTGAAGCTTCTTTCAGCTTGCATAAAATCACCACGCAATTGATAAGCAGTGCCTAAACCTACATGATTGTTAGCAAGATAGGGAGCGATTCTAATCGCTGCCAGCCAACCATTGATCAATGCAGTCTGCGCATCTTTATTGTCTGGATCTTTTCTGATCGCCTGTTCATAGTAATCTATACCTTGATTAATTTTACCGATAGCTACATGCACGTCACCAAGCTTGATATAGGGTCTAGCATCATTAGGAGCAAGACTGATAGCTTTATTAAATGCATCTATGGCACTCGCTACATA
>CAYPGT010000103.1:0-3180 GCA_964410425.1 uncultured Gammaproteobacteria bacterium | reverse complement strand
CAAATAAAGTTGATTCTCGAAATTTATTGAAACAACTGGCAGCCTAAGCTCTTAATTTCTCCAAGAATTTCACTAAAGGTATTAACATCTCGAATTCTAATTTGAAAGTAAATTAGAGGAAGAGTAAAATTACAACCCCCGTCCTCGTTTTTTACCATATTATCTAAAAAGTAAAAGCCACACTCGTAAGTGTGGCTTTTGTGTTCGATTCGGGGGGACTTCCTTGAATGATGCCTATATAAAGCATGTACATACAGATCTTTGATATATTTATACTGATTTATTCTTAAACTTATTTAATATTACCCAAGCTAGGTATTTTCATTCAGTCTAAGCAGCAAACATAGCTTTAATTATGGCTGGCATGGACTTGAGAAAGCTAAACTTATCGGCAAAATTATACACTAGGTAAAAACCCAGAACTCCAAAAACAAAAGGAAACTTATCACTCCAGGCTATTAATTTATCCGAAACACTATTCAGAAACTTAGTTTTCTCTACCAAGTAAACAGAGAGGAGGGCTACTAATAGTCCCGAAATTAGATCGGAAGGATAGTGAACTGCAAAATATAATCGAGGTACGACTCCCACCAAGACCACAAAAATCAAAGCTAATATTCCCAAGCTTCTATTCCAAAGTAATAAACCTAAAGCCAGGGTAAACAAGAAAGCAATAGTATCGCTAGGAAATGATGAAAGTGTAACATCGTGGTACTTAGCAAGAGGATATAAAGCTTCAGTAATTGTAGTGAGTATTGGTGTATGCACTAACTCCACGTAAGCAGCACTAGGTCTAGGACTGATGATGAGATCATTCATTAGCTCAATCACTACTAAGGCGATAATTGCACTAAGAATAATTTTAATAACTCTTCTACTCGCAAGAATATTTTTAGTAATTTTGCCGTACTCCCAAATACCAACAACAAATGACATGAGAATCGCAGATCTCAGTCCTTCAACAGAAAGACCTATGAGAAACAAAGTATCCCAGAACTGTGACAGTCCACAAAATTGATTACAAAATAGTACTACCGATAGATCCCAAGCTTGATGAGTATATTCAAACATCACATTTTAACTTTTAATTTATCGTACTTAACTGGTTCACCGTAAATCGCATTAAAACCAATCGCTACCTGATTTAGGATGGTATCATAACTCAATCTCAGCTTCATATCATGAGGTCCGAACTCTGTACGTACCTCATTACGAACAAACTGCTGACGCGTCATATTATAAGTGAAGAGCGTACCCAAACTAAGCCATTTGTTTACTCGATAGTCGCCATCAAATACCACTGACTGACTACCATCTATAAACTGATCAAACAAGAACGGAGACTGTCCGGTAACTGAACTAAATAAATAAGCAACTTCAAAACTTAGATTATCAACTCTGGCTTCTATCGAAGGACCAAAACTGGCAATAGTCATGAAATCACCTGTACCGTAATAGCGAGCTGCACCTTTAGCTTTAGCTCTCAGAGAAAAATTATAAAGCTCGTTACCTCGACGTATCGCAGGCTGAGTATAGAAGGATGTCTCTACCTCGGACTTAAAACCACTGTGTTCTTCACCAAGATTATCTCCTGGTCTCTGTGATGCCAATTGCTCACGACGCTGACTACTAAATAATTCGTTGTTGTCCTTCTCCCATCCCGCTGCGGCTCTGATACGCATACCGCGTTCATCCATAAATGGTAGTTTCAGTTTAAAGTCACTAGAGAGTTCATAAGACTGACCGACTAAGCTGCTACCAAAAATACTATCTCTCTTGTACTGGTTCACCAATGCATTAGCTTGTAAGTGCTTATCGAATATTTCTTGATGGAAACTAGCAATTGGTCTGTTATACAAGGTTCCATAACCAGCCATGATCGCTGTCTTATCACCAGGTGTGTTGAAGGTACCAATCAAACCAGCACCAACTTTATGCCCATTACCTAGCTGCACAACTGGCACGAGAGAGAACACTCCCTTCTCTGCATCAAAGAAGTATCTTGGTCCCAATGCAAAACCACCAATACGTTCTGTGGTACCAATAACAGGTCCCTTAAACTTAGTATCAGCAGCTTCACCAACAGTAGTATTTATGTCAAACGGTGCTGGCAAACTGAACTTATCATTCATCCAAACTCGCGCACCTTTAATTCTTAAATTGTTAGTTTTGCTCGTGTTGTCGTAATATATCTCTCGTGCTGAATAGTGCAAGGTTTGTTTATCAGAGATATCATCCCAATCATAGACCTTGTGTGCGTTAAACCTAGCTTGTTCAGCGCTATAGCGAGTATAAATATTATTACCATGCGCATAAACAGTAATAGGATGATCCGTAGCCATTACTCCATCGCTAAAAACTAAAACGTTTTCTGATTTCTTTTTCTTCTGGGCTGCTACATAAGTAGATTTGGCTGTACGAGCTTTCAGTTTCAAGCCATTGACATAGAGCTTCGGTTCTTTTAATTCATATTCATTACTTGTTGTATTGAAGGATATATAAGTACCATAAATAACATTAGTTCCAAGGGGTAACTTAGAATCACGTTCAAGACCAGTTAATGACATAGTTTCAGGCGCTTGAATAATTTTAATATTGCCAAAAGCCTCAAGCAATTCAGATTCAGAATCATAACTTATATAATCAGCAAATAATTTAGCGTTCTTTCCTGGTAGGTAAGTCTCTGCATTACCCTTCGCATCATAGTGATTCTGCTCTTGATTATAGAAAACTTCATCTGCTACTATATCGACGAAGACTTGATTAGGTAAGGCTTTAGCAGTTTTCTCTTCTACAGCTTGTTTCGATATCGGAACATAGAGCAATTCATTTTCAGGTTCTTCTTCACTTGGCTCCTCTGAACTTTCTTGTACTATATCTTCAGCAACTTCTTGACTTGGTTCTTCACTGGGAGCAATTAGTAACTCCTCAGCAGCAAGCACTGGATAACACAATGTTATCCATATTATTAAGCATAAAATTATCCGTAAGCAAGCAGGCACTTAGTGAATTATATAGTAGTAAAGCCATTTGGGCGAGCAGCTTTCAATAGCACAGATAATTGCTGATATAATAGGAAAGAGTGTTCGTCAAATCCTTAAAATTAATTGGCTTTCGCAACTACATAGAAGCAGATATAGAATTCTCTGCTGCTAAGACTATCATCATTGGTAAAAACGC
>CAYPGT010000102.1:0-3371 GCA_964410425.1 uncultured Gammaproteobacteria bacterium | reverse complement strand
TTATTCTGATACATTATTTACATCATGGATAACCTGAAGAAAAATCTAGGCGTATTTGCACTAACTATACTCTTAATAGTTATAGGTGCTGAGTTATATTATCGCTTCATCAATCCTCAAGTACTTGGTAACACTGGCTCGCTTTCTTACGTCAAGTGGTCACAGCACAATGTCAAGCTCAATAGCTGGGGATTTAGAGATATAGAAAGATCCATCAAAAAAACCGATCCTAATATTAAGAGAGTCTTAGTCATAGGACCATCAAATATTTACGGTCAGGGAGTTACTAACTTAGATGACAGACTAACAGAAAGACTTGAGAAGAAGCTCAACGAAAGTTCTAGCACTAAGTACGAAGTGATTAACTTCGGTACTATGACCTTAGACACTATCGGTACTTCAGTAGTCTTGCTGAATAATGCCATTCAAGCAGGCATGGATTTTGATGTAGTGGTAGTCTATTATGCTTGGAACGCTATTAAGCATATACCAGAGATTGGTCAAGCTTATATGAAGCAGAAGATGTCACATTACCAAGAAGCTAAGCCTAACCCAGTCGACGTCGCGCTCTCCAAAAGTTCTTACTTATATGATTGGGTGAAGAACGTCTCTAAGGACAAGAGTTTTAAAATGGATGGCAAGACTTACACTGAATGGCATTTAGACTATTACCAGAACCCAGAGTATTTTAACAAGCATATCGAAGCACTGAAACTTATCAACGATATGGTAGCTAAGCACAATGCTAAGTTTTATTTACTTATAACCCCTATCAGTTACTCAGAGAAAGATCGTGAAAAGTATGCTCCAGTACAAACTAAATTTCTCCAAGCTCTAAAAGACTCTGGCATAGCCTATGCTGACGCAACACAGATCTATAATGGCATTCCAGAGCTAGAGATACCAGTAAGTAAGTTTGATGGACACAATAAGTCCAAATATTACGGAGATATGGTTAATGTGCTAGCTCCATTGATCGAGCAAGAGCCCGAGAAGCCATCTCTTCAGCATTAGTACTAAACTCTAAATCGCTAATATCCATTAACCTGAGACCAGCTTCTTCGCTCAAGACCTCACTCTGAATAGCTTTGAGAGCAGGAGCATTAGCGGCATCAGGATTATAGCTAGGGATACCACGCAGACCAAAGAACAAGATACGCGGCTCAGCAAAATTCTGCTTCAATTCTTTGATAAAGGCTGTCAGAAGCTTCTTGTATTGATCTGGACTATCTAGATCGCTATCACCAGAATAAATTATCAAGCCCTTAAATTTCAAACCTAGCAAAGGCGCTATCATCTCCTGATAAATTAATCCTGGAACGGTGAGATCAGGACTCTTATGATAGTTCCACTTATATCCAGGCTTAAGAACTGTCTCTGACTTAGTTCCAGAAGATAAATTTATACGCAGATTCAGCTGTTCGCGAGCAAGCTTCACCACATCATCAACATTAGTTACTAATAATTCTATTTTATTGTATTTAGGTTTAAGCAAAGAAGCTGGCACATTGAAAACTCGCAAGGTATCAGTTTCATCAATAGAACCGATTAACTCTTCATTGATAAACAAACTAATATCACCTTCAGTAATTTTATCGACAGCAAGCTGAACCAGCCCTGAGCCATTAGCACTTAGATTAGTATTAAACAGTGATTTATAGTGATGCTCTACTTTAATGTTACTAGACTCTAGCTCATCGTGTACCTGATCATCAGCATCAAGGTTCTCCTCTGCTAGTTCTTTCTCACCGTGTTCTTCTTTAGCAACAGGAATGGCTTCAACAGAGCTATCTTGATCTTCAGGACTAACAACAACTAAATCTTGAAACTCTGGAAATTGAGCAAGAGTTTCAGAGCTGAGTAAAGTTTGCAGTGGTATATAATCCTCTGATACATTAATGATACCGATGGGTACACGATAGCGTTTATTAAAAAGCTTAGCTAAGTAATAAGGTAAGGCTGGTAAATCAGTAACATTCTGTGGTGTAACGACCTGCCATAGTGCTTCCTGATTCAGTTCTCTAAACGCAGTTTCTTCAGGTAAAAGATCAGCATCATAATACCTAATGCTATCTAGATTCTCAGCAGCCTTAATTTCCTTAGTATAATTCTTAGTCTTACTCAGTGGAAAGCTCACTATCGATTCACCAAGTACTAGCCACTGATCTCCTATAAGAACATTTCTTAAAACAATTTCTTCCTTATCTGATTTAAGCTTCACTTCATAAGGACCGCCAGCATCATGCTTACCTAAACTAATCTTCCAATTAGCGTTTGCATCAGATTTACCTATATAATGTTTATCCTTAAACTCTATTTTGATTTCTTTACCATTGTGAGCTTTACCCCAGATCACTATGTCTTGATTTCTCTGTAGCAGCATATTGTCTGTAAAAACTTTAGCTAAGCGAAGATTAGGCGGGTAATAATCTAAGTTCAGCTTGTTGAGATGAACTAAGGAATACCTCATCATGGCAACAAAACCAAGTATCGCTATAATAAGCGAAAGATAGAATTTCATAGTCTTATCTTTATCCTTGTCCTTAGCCACCTAAACGCATTATACTGGTATTTCGAGGAAAAATGGCGTTATTAAAAAAAATCTGGAAACTTTGGAAGGCACTTGCGGATAGAGTGCTAAGAACAGCTTTTCAGATTATTCTTTTGGTTTTTTATTTCACTGTTTTAGTTCCCTTTGCAATTATATTTAACATCGCAGATAGAGAAACATTCTTATCGGGCTGGAAAACTTCTAATGCATCACAAGCTAAGGATATGTACTAAATGACAGTTAAGATTATTGGGATTTCAGCTTTTTATCACGATGCTGCAGCGGCACTAATCGTTGACGGTAAGATCATCGCTTGCGCGCAAGAAGAAAGATTCAGTCGTATTAAGAACGATTCTGAGTTCCCGAAACATGCACTAGAATTCTGTCTAGAGCAAGGTTCTAAGGACTTAGGTGAAACTCTAACTATTGATGATATAGATTACCTAGTGTTTTACGAGAAGCCAATACTAAAATTCGAGCGTATACTGCTTAGCTGTCTTAAATATTTCCCTAAAACGTTTTGGTTCTTTGTTAAGTCCATGATCACCTGGTTCTCAGATAAACTATGGATGAAAGGTAAGTTAGCAGAGCTTTCTGGAATAGATCCAGAGAAAATAGTTTTCTCTCAGCATCACTTATCTCATGCTTGCAGTGCATATTTCTGCTCTAACTATAACGAAGCCGCCATACTTACCATAGACGGAGTAGGCGAGTGGGCGACAACGACTATTGGTCATGCGCAGGGAAATAACATTAAACTCTTAGAAGAAATCAGATTCCCTAATTCTATAGGTCTGCTTTATTCGACACTGACTGCGTT
>CAYPGT010000101.1:0-3523 GCA_964410425.1 uncultured Gammaproteobacteria bacterium | reverse complement strand
CGTGAACATAGGACTTACATCCAGGGCTTAGTAATAATGTATTACCTATCATTGGATAAGATGTTATCACCTTGCCATTTACTCATTATCAAGAATTATAGAAAATTACATATTGATATATTCTTTTAAGAATGTTATTATGTAAATATTATGATATCAAATGCGATGGCCATGAATTATATGGGTTTAGCTGGTGAAGGGCCAGAAAATACAAGGTTAGATAAGCCAGGATTGGCGGCAAGGTCAGAATATAGCCGCTTATCAAGAACTGGTTTAGGGCAATTTCATGCTACTGCGACAGCAGCAGACACTGGTATTAAGGGACCAACGTTAAAAGAGAGAATTGAGAGATCAGTTAGTGCAGCTTTAGACCCAGAGTTTGGGAAATTGCCAGCAAGCTTCATCACTTCTAAAGAAGCTCTTGTAACTCACTCTCCTATTGTTCGTCAAACCCTTGTAGCTCTGGCACAAAAACTTAGTACGAGACACGATGATAATAGTGCCGCTGCTAAAGCATTTGCAGAGATAGTTGTAAATTCTATTAAATTTGTCACAGAAGATCGCAAAATTTTGAATGCTGATGCTGTGACTGCACTTGCTACAAGAGATTTATTTTCAGGAGAACAATCATTAACAATGTCAGAGGCAGAACTGAAAGCACAGGATTTCATCAGAGCTGTAAATGAGCTTACTTAGTTCAAAATACCATGATGTCAGCATTTGATCCGATTAAAGGGCTATTTAAACCAGCACAAATTCTCAGGTCTGGTGAGCCTGGAGTGAGTCGTCGCCAATTCTTGGGATCGGCAGCTATTGGAGTAGCAGCAACTTCAGTAGGACGAGCTTTAGCACAAGAACTAGAACCTGCAAGTGCAGCAGCTCCTGAGAATGTAGACTTGATCGCAAAGTTTGTTGAAGAACAATTCACCAAGCCTGTGGAAAAGTTAGGTGAAGATACAGAAGACAAAGAAAAGCAAAAACAAAAAGTAATTTCTATACTGCAGATTGGTAACAGTGCTTTCAAACAAATTAGTAAAAGTTTTCCAAAAAAATTAGAGAAACAAATAGAAGCTTCTATCGCATTACAAGAATCTATTGATATGAAAACACTGGATATCCTGGATTCTCTTGAATTTGAAAATTTTTCTGATGTTGGATATTTTTTCAATTCTCCTTTCACTTACGACTTAGAGTATGGTGAAAAAAATATAGAAGCATTGGCAGCAGATATAGGAGTAAAACCTGATGAAATCAACCTGTTCATCAAGTGTGAAAAAATCAAACCCGTTAATCCTAAAGATGTTCCTTTTGTAGTTCAGCTTCTTAGTCCTTTAAGCACTGATTTACCAGAGGCAACAGTTTTGGAGATAGATGATCCTGCTTTTGATAAGTACGGTGTACAAGTCGATTCGGAAATTATTATAAATAAGGCAAGGCTAGGTGAGCTAGTTAAAACATTGGATATTAAACCTGAGGACGTAAGGGAATTAGTTATCGCTAATGAATATATGCATTTTGCTTTAAAGCAAGCCCTCGATACTAAAACGTTTGGAGAAACTAAGGATGAGAAGCTGATAGTAGAAGGTGTAATTCCTGATATAGATTTTTATTTAAATAATCAAGCTGGGGAACTACTATCAGATGCTGCTTCATTAAACGTGCAACCAAGGGATATAGCTAGAATTTTAGGTGATGGAATTATTAATAAAGATGATTCTTACTATAGTACACAACAATTAGCAAGGAAGGTTACTAAGGAGTTTTGTGATAAACATGGAATCGCTGAGCCTAATTATAGAAAACTCGATGGAACCTTTCAGACCCTTAAGAAGCATTTTGATTCTGAACTTGAAGCTTCCAGTCTCAGTGGCGATGAGCTTTTAGAAGCATATTTAAAATATGTTCCTCAGCGCTATAGGGAAGTCGGTGAAGCTTTGATAGAAACTATCAAAGCTAATAAAGACAAACTTCCGGATCGTACAGAAGAGTAAAGTTTTAGCTTAGTGCCTTCCCAAAAGCAATCACAGTACCCTTCGCCTTATGCTCTTCGGCAGTTTCTTTATCACCGATCTTCATGTAGAAAATAGACAAGTTCATTTGTGCCATTTGATTTTCTGGATTAATCATTTCTAGCTGATGCATAACCATAATGGCTTCTTGATACTTACCCTGCTTGGCAAGCAAGACACCGAGCGATTCCATGGCATCTTCATTGCGTGGGTTTTCTTTAAGAGCCTTACGTAGTAGTGCTATAGCTGGATCTAGTTGTGTTGCATCTTTAGTCTCTGCTTTGGCAAAGATATCCAGTGCTTCATCGAGATAGTTCTGTGAGCGCTCTTCACGTTTCTTAAGTCCGATGTTCTTAAACTTAGCTAGCGGTTCTTGACCAGGGAAGCAACCCTTAGTGAAGCTGACGTATTTCTCTAGGATTTTTTTCTCTGGATACTGCTCAGCAAGCTTAATTAGAGTGTCGCCTTCGCTGTAGTCATCTAATGTCGTCATCCCGAGGAGCGAAGCGACGTCGGGATCCAGTCTAGAGGTGTCTGCGCAGGATATTGTTACATCCTCCGTAATCACAAACTTCTCCAGATGTGTTTTTAATTTCTCTGCATCTCTTGTAATGAGATATGGCTCTTGCCAATATGCCAGTGCAACAATCTGTGCTTGCGGCGTTAAGAATGCCATATAGCCTTCACTGTTACTAGCTTGTCTTTGTAAGAAAGCTTTAGCGTCCGCGCCAGTGATTTGTAGGATTTGCATTTAGAATACCGAGAAACTTTCTCCGCAACCGCAAGTGTTAGTAGCGTTAGGATTATTGAAACTAAAACCCTTACCAGTGAGACTATCGTCAAAGTCAACCATCATACCCTTGAGATAGATTGCGCTCTTCGGATCAATGAAGACCTTAAAGCCATCTTGACTCTGTATTAAATCCTTATCCTTGATAGCATCAAAGCTGAGGTTATAGCTTAAGCCTGAGCAACCACCACCCTTAATAGCCAGGCGCAGACCAAAACTATTAGGATCTTTAGCTTCTTTGGCAAGTAGCGTTGTTACTTGCTTAATAGCGCTTTCAGTTAGCTCTACGATTTTAGTTTCCGAGGTGGTCATGCTATACATATTATATCACGAATTTTAGCTAAATGTTAAGGCTTGGACTCTAGGCCTCTTTCGAACCGAAGGTTCGATGTAGAGGTCTAGTAAATAAAGATGGCAACCGTGCGGAACGCACGTGTTGCCCTAATGAAAGTTTAATGGTTTGAAAGTGAGTCTGAGCAAGTGCTCATGCTATATTGTCTTTCGGTCTTTGGAATTCTGGGGACTTACGCGCCCGTAGCGAGGCTTAGCAAAAAATGTCTAAATGACATTTTTTGCGCTCTCAATCGAAGCCTGGGTTTCGACTCGAGAATCGCTTATCAATCTGACTGAAGATTGGTATCAAAAATAATTGAATAAACCAGAAATCACGCGCCCGTAGCTCAGCTGGATAGAGCATCTGCCTTCTAAGCAGAGGGTCACAAGT
>CAYPGT010000100.1:0-3693 GCA_964410425.1 uncultured Gammaproteobacteria bacterium | reverse complement strand
TCTCCTCTCTCAACATATAAAAATGAGTTAATCTTATTAATTCCAAACCGGCAGCAAATAATACTAAACTTGCTATTAAAACAATAATACTGCTAAAACCATGAAAAGTATATTCGAGCAACAGTATATTTAGCATAATGGCGCAAAAAGGAGTCATTAAGGTTATTCCTGCTATAAAGAAAAATTGTGTTCTAAATAGTAATGATTCGGGTAACTAATTATTAAACTTAAACTCCATAACATCGCCGTCTTGTACTACATACTCTTTCCCTTCCTGACGGGCTTTGCCGACTTCACGAGCTTTAGTTCTAGAACCGATAGCAACAAAATCCTCATAGCCAATGGTTTCTGCTTTAATAAATCCTTTCTCGAAATCCGTATGAATCACACCTGCGGCACGCGGCGCTTTATCGCCAACATGGATAGTCCAGGCACGTACTTCTTTCTCTCCAGCGGTGAAATAAGTTCTCAAGCCAAGTTGCTGATATGCTTGGCGAATTAATTGATTTAGTCCAGTTTCCTGGACGCCCATTTCTGACAAGAATTCCTTTTTCTCAGCATCAGACATACCAACTAACTGAGCTTCAGCAGCAGCACTGATCACTACTACGCCAGCTCCTTCTTTAGCAGCATAGTCTACAACCTTCTGCACATAGTCATTTGTTCCCGCTGCCATATCTGATTCAGTGATATTGGCTGCGTAGATAACTTTTTTCAGAGTGATAAGCCCATAAGATTTAATAGAGAATAATTCCTCTTCACTGAGATCGGCTAGGCGAGCTGGTTTACCCTCTTCTAGTAGAGGCTGAATCCTTTCTAGAACCTTATCTACGGCGATAGCTTCCTTATCATTACCGCGAGTTTTCTTGCCAAGCCTTTCACGGGACTTTTGTACTTGTTCTAAGTCTGAGAGAATGAGTTCAGTGTTAATAGTCTCGATATCATCGATAGGATCAATAGTCCCGCTGACATGAATTACATTAGGATCTTCAAAGCATCTCACCACGTGAACGATGAGGTCAGTCTCACGAATATTAGAAAGAAATTTATTCCCTAAACCTTCTCCTTGAGAAGCTCCCTTAACTAAGCCTGCGATATCCACGAATTCCATCGCTGCTGGCACCACTACGTCAGTGCTAACAAACTTCTGTAAAACTGCCAGGCGTTCATCGGGGACGTTTACTATTGCTGAGTTAGGTTCGATAGTACAGAAGGGATAATTCGCCGCTTCTGCTATATGATTATTAGACAACGCATTAAACAGCGTTGATTTACCTACATTGGGGAGTCCTACTATTCCAGCTTTTAACATCAAAGCTATTCTAGCATTACTAATCTTTTCGTTATATTATTTTAAAAGCGTAACGGAAGCGTGCGAAGTCAGAGATGCGATTACAATTATAGTAGCCTAGCCTGCCCTTCTGCTGTAACCACTGCTTGATGATTAGTATGTTGCATATCTGCACAATAGACATTAATAGTATCGCCTAGGTCTCCGCTACTGACTGCTCTACAAAGGAATTGTAAATTTATCACTTTAGTACCACTGCTGACCTTGATCATGTCATTGACTTGAATAAGTTTTTGGTGTCTAAGCATAGTGGTTTTAATCGGAGTACCTGCTGGAATGCCCACTAGAGCTACTTTCTGTTGAGGATTGCCTTCAAAGTACAACTTAAAATCTGTTTGCGGCATAGACATACTCTGCTTATAAATATTATCCGTTGTTATTTCTTGTCCCTTAGCTACACCCCTGCGTAGCATATAGACTGAATGATAAGCCATAACGTCAATGAGAATAACGATACTGTCTATGCGTTTCTTCGTTTCATCTTCAACGTAAGCCACTAGGGTCTTGCGACTACTAGGAGCGGTTAAATTTAGTCTCTCGAATTTTACTTCTGCATCAGGACGATTACCAAGAAAGCCGGTCATCTCTTTTGTCGGTCCTATGATTTCATAACTGTAAGAAGTTTTACTAATATTTTTTTCTAGGTAGGGAGTGAGTTTACTTTTAAGATTAATCCAAAACACACCCTTGCAAAACTCGTTCTCAGGGCTGTTTGGGCTTGGTGGTATAGTTGGAACAGGCTCCACTGCATAGCAGGGCACTGTTGTAATTATGACTAATAAAGCTAATAAACGGAGGAGCATCTGATTAAGTTATACCCTGAACATACCCCTTGTATTAGCTAAGAAAATAATTCGACTAGCAAGCTTTGTGGGACTCGAGATCTCTCTTTGCTCCAAGCTTTCGCAAAGAGAGACAACTCTCGTCCTATTACTCTGCTTGTTCAGATGTCGAATTATTTTCTCAACATATTGGTGTTAGAATCACACTGCTATATTATTTGCTTTCTGTAACATTTCATCAGAAGCTTTAATCACATTACTGCTGGCTTCGTAAGCTCTCTGTGCTGTGATCATGTTAACGATCTCTTCTACTACTTGCACGTTACTGCCTTCTAAGAATCCTTGTCTAAGTCCACCAAATCCGTCATCAAGAGGGTTACCCTCTACAGGTCTACCACTAGCTAAGTTTTGGAAGTATAAATTGTCGGAGCTATCTGTTAAACCTGCTGGGTTGACGAATCTAGCGAGTCTGATAGTACCCACGTTGTCGGTTTGATTGAATTGACCAGCTCTGGTGACAGAGATAGTACCATCTTCAGCAATATCAATTTTTTGAACATTGTCCCCAAGATTGACGTTTGGGAATAGAGGATAACCTTTATTAGAAACAATTTCACCGGTTTGACCATTGACCTGGAAGTTACCATCACGAGTGTAAGCAATGGTACCGTTAGGAGTTTGTACTTGGAAGAAACCATCTCCTTCTATCGCCAAGTCCATAGGGTTACCAGAGTTAGTTAAACTACCCATAGAGAAAGATTTATTAGTGGTATCGAGTTGTACACCGAGACCCACTTGCAAACCATTCGGAGTGACTTGACCATTGGATAATATGGCACCTGGTGCTTTAACCACTTGAGAGAATAGAGTCGTAAAATGCGCTGAGGATTTTTTGTAAGCAGTGGTATTAATGTTCGCTAGGTTATGCGATATCACATCAATATTGGTTTGTTGTGCTTGCATGCCAGTCGCAGCAGTATATAAGGATCTGTCCATAAGGGTTTTATATGTTTAATAAGCCAAGTTGTAACTAAGGAAAGCGGACTAGTTCGATGAAACTTAATACCTTAGTAAGTTGAAAAATAAGCTTAAAGTGCTCTAATTAGACTTATTGACTAGTACGTTTAGATTAGATTTTCAGCTATAATGCTTGCATGACTCAAACAGCAAATTATGAAATTACAGACATCAACTTAGCCGATTTAGGCAAACAACGTGTTATTTGGGCGGCTAAAGAAATGCCAGTATTGCTCAAAATCCGTGAAAGATTTACCAAGGAACAACCTCTTAAAGGTATAAGAATGGTGGCTTGTGCTCACGTGACCAGTGAGACTGCTAATTTGGCGATAACTCTTAAGGCTGGTGGTATAGACTGTGCGCTTATAGCTTCTAATCCCCTATCCACTCAAGATGATGTGGCTGCTTATTTAGTTAGAGATCATGGTATATCCGTTTACGCTATGAAGGGTGAATCTACTGATACTTACATAAGACACGTAAATATTGCATTAGATACTAAACCGCAGATCATTATGGATGATGGTTCTGATGTGGTTGCAA
>CAYPGT010000099.1:0-3998 GCA_964410425.1 uncultured Gammaproteobacteria bacterium | reverse complement strand
AGTAAGAATTTTGATAGGTTTAGAACCCATAGCCCCAAGCAAATCCTTCTCAAAATCTCTCTCAATACCTTCAATCTGAAGGATTTTGTTTTGCCAGCTAGTAATTACCGTCTCTAATTTCTCAAAATCCATAATTTTCTTGAGTCTACTCTAGATTTATAGATATATTATACCAGATAGAATGGTAAAATAACCATTATTATGGTAAAATATTACCTAATTCAATTTTATATTATACTGTCCTAATGCGCATTATAATATCGATCTTAGTACTCCTTCTTAGCTTCAATACAGTTCTAGCTCATGGAGGTCACGAACACTCTAAATCCCAGCTAGAAGGTATTTTTAGTGTCCTCGAGGATAAAAATATCTCAATAGACACAAACTCCGTGCATATTGCTAATTTATCTATAAAGAAGGCAAAGGATAGACTGTTTGAATATAAACTTACCCTGGAAAATAAATTAGATGAAGATGATGGTTGGACATCAATCAATAAAAGTGCTACTACTTACGACAATCTTCAAAAGGTTATTTATTACAGTGTGACAAATTTTGCAAATAACAAAACTTATAGTTTTATGATCAATTTTAAGAATTTTGATGGTACTAACAACGGTTCTATGACTGTCTTTTCTGTAAATAATGGGGATTTTATAACAGAAAGTATCAGAGCAACGATTGAAGAAGATTTATAATCCCCAGCCACCTGCCACTTCAAGGTTCTGACCAGTGATATAATCACTAGAGACTAAGAATAAAACAGCGTCTGTTACTTCATCAAGAGTCGCTAGTCTTCCCAAAGGGATTTTAGAGATAGCATTATGCTTCACAGTATTCTCCATGCTACCAGGTGAGACCATATTCACTAGCACTGCATTAGTGGCTTCAGCTTTAGCCAGCCCTTGAGTTAAGCTTAGTAAGCCCATCTTAGCAGTGTGGTAAGCAATAATATTAGGTTCAGGGCTAGACTTCTCTAAACTTGCAAATCCAATGTTAACAATCTTTCCGCGTGATTTACGTAAGTGGGGCAAAGCAAACTTAGACATGTAGAAACTAGCATTAAGATTAGAACCTATTAAATCTTGCCATTCATTTATAGAGATATCGTCAATTGATTTAGCGACATAGTTGCCAATATTATTTACTAGTAAATCTAGTCGCCCATGTTTTTCTAAGGTATCTTCGATTAACTTAGCGGCAAACTCAGCTTGACTGAGATCATAATCTTGAGAGCGAATTATATCAGGCTGCGTGTAACCTAATTCCAGTAAACGCTCTGAAATATGCTTACCAAGCCCCTTAGCGTTACCTGTGACTATAGCAATTTTATTAGTCATCCAATTCTAGACTTGTCCACTTATTTTTCGCCTTGTCATAATAGAGAACAGTACTCAGATGATCAAAAGCAACTAAACGAATAGCTGGAGTACTAATAGTAATATGCTTCTTACCCTTGCCATAAATTACCTTAGTAGGATAATGACCAGCATTCACAGGCTCTAAATAGCTCGCCTCAAAATTATCTATGTTTAGAACTTCCTCTCTATTCATTATCGCCAAATAATTACCATTATGCTTAATAGCATGAACTATCACAGCATAATCTTTAGTACCATCAAGATTAAAATCAAGCTGAATGACCTTCAGGAAGCGGGATTGATTCAGCTTCTCTAGATCTTTACGCGCATAGTCATAGTAATCCATCAGCTTCATTTGATCTTCGTTATCCAAGCCGCGAGCTTTATGTTCAGGCAACTCAAGAGGATAAAAATCATAAACATTAGCCCGACGATACTTGTCACCAAGACGTGCAACTATCATTTCATCTATAGTTACATCTAGTTTAGATCGGGGGATCTCATCATCCATATCATAGATCCTGGACTTAGAGCCAGCTTGAACTACTTTGCTAAAGTCTTTGTTTTTCTTAGCAGATACTAAACTACTAGAAGAAATTACCAGAAGAAAGATGAATAATGTTCTCAAATTACTTACCTGACTTAACTGCTAGTTTCTTAGCAGACTCAACTGGTCTACCATAAGCATAGAACTTCTCTACTCTAGTCTCATATAAACTCTCCGGAGCCAATTTCATCAACTCTCTTAAATTCCTTAAGATCGCTTCCTGAACGGTTTCTGCAGTAGCAGCCCAATCCTTATGTGCGCCACCCATCGGCTCAGGCAATACTTCTTCTACTATATTTAAAGCTTTCAGATCCTTAGCTACCATCTTCAGAGCTTCAGCAGCTTCAGGAGCCTTGTCTCTGGTTCTCCAAAGAATCGCAGCGCAGCCCTCAGGGCTAATAACTGAATATACAGAGTTCTCTAACATTAGAACTTTATTAGCAACTCCGATAGCGAGCGCTCCACCAGAACCACCTTCCCCAGTAACAATTGCCAGAACCGGGACTCTAAGTTTAGCTAGGGCCTTAAGATTCTCGGCGATAGCGATAGACTGACCATTAGCCTCAGCGTTCAATCCAGGATAAGCTCCAGGCGTATCTATAAAAGTAACTATAGGCAAACCAAACTTATTAGCATATTCAAAAATTCTCTTCGCCTTGCGATAACCTTCTGGTTGCGGCATACCAAAGTTACGTTTCTGGTTTTCTTTAATGCCACGTCCCTTGCGCGTGCCTACAGCAACACAAGCAATACCATCAATCTCAAATAAAGCTGCAAGCATAGCCTCATCATCAGTACCAGCTCTATCACCATGCAATTCTATCCACTTAGATTTACCACACATCATATTGAGGTAGTCTTCACAGTTAGGACGATTAGCATGACGCGCAATCCTGGTGATGTCGATAGCACTTAAATTAGAGAAGGTGCTTGCCTCTACTTTCTTATACTGAATCTTAAGCTTCTCGATCTGAGCTTTATCATCATCATTAGTGACACGTTTCTCTAATGCTTTAATCTCTTCTTGGATTTTGAATAAGGGTTTCTCAAACTCTAGTGGAACCTCTTTCTTAGGTTGCTCTACTGTACCAGCAAGCGCAGATTCTTTAGCATCTACTAGGGCACTCTTAACTGTGTCGCTAACAGTAAAATTAACAGGAAAGAATCCATGCATTTTTAATAACTTAGAAATCGTTGTTTTCATTTCTTGACGCTGAACTATCAGGTCTATCTGTCCGTGTTCTAATAAATACTCTGCTGTCTGGAAATCTGCTGGCAGCTTCTCTCTAACTGTCTCTTCAATAACACGACGTCCCGCAAACCCAATCCTTGCCCCAGGTTCAGCGATCAAGAGATCACCAAGCGTTGCAAAACTTGCTGACACACCACCATAGGTAGGATCTGTAAGAATAGAAAAATAAGGTAGCTTAGCTTCATCTAACTTCTCAAGCGCAATACTAGTCTTAGCCATCTGCATTAAACTAAGTATGCCTTCATGCATTCTTGCTCCACCAGAACTAGAAACAGAGATCACAGGGATTTGTTCCTTTATAGCTTTCTCAACTAAACGAGTAAACTTCTCTCCCACGACAGTTCCCATAGAACCACCTAGGAAACTAAAATTCATAACTGCGATAGCAACTCTTACACCTTCAATCTCAGCGATACCAGTAAGCAAAGCTTCTTTATAACCAGTTTTCTTTTGTGCTTGCGCTACAGTCTCAAGGTAAGGTTTACCATCATTAAACTTCAAAGGATCTTCGGGGCAAATATCTGCATCAATCTCACGAAAACTATTAGCATCAGTTAATAGTGCCATTCTTTCGCTGACAGAAAGCATGCCGTGATAATTACACTCTGGGCAAACATTGAGGTTAGATGTATAGTCAGATTTGTGGACAGTTTCGGAGCAAGACTTACACTTGACCCAATTAGCGGCTATCTCCTCGTCGCTCATACTGTTACTAGCAGTAGAGCTTGCCTGCTTAGCAAACTTCTCATCTCTAACTGACTTAAAAAATCCACGTAAACCCATAATATGTTTATTATACTACAGTCAATACATATTAGCAAGGGTATTTTTAGGGGTT
>CAYPGT010000098.1:0-4185 GCA_964410425.1 uncultured Gammaproteobacteria bacterium | reverse complement strand
TGAAGAAAACTGTCATCTCTATCATCGGTCGTCCCAACGTGGGTAAAAGTACCCTGGTCAATAGACTAGCTGGTAAGCGTGTCGCTATTGTTGGTGAGCAGGCTGGTATCACTCGTGATCGTAATTACGTGGACTTTGATTGGGATGGTAAGGAGTTTACTATCATCGATACTGGTGGTTTAAGTTTTGATGGTGAGGATAAATTTGCAGAGCAGATTAATGAGCAGGCTCTTAATGGTTTAGAAGAAGCTGATGCTTTGGTGTTCTTGCTTGATGTTAGTACTGGTATCACTAAGGAAGATGATGCCATCGCTAATCTACTGCGCAAGAGAACTACTAAGCCGGTTTACGTCGCTATTAATAAAGTAGATAGCCCAGATAGAGAGCCCTTGATCTATGAATTTTATAAATTAGGATTTAAGGATTTATATCCTATCAGTGCTCTACATGGCTCTCATGGATTGAGTCAGATGCTTAGTGATATTGGTAATCGTCATGGTTCTATAGAATCGCATCCCCATGAAGATGGGATTATCAGAGTTGCTGTTGTCGGTAAACCCAATGTTGGTAAATCAAGCCTCTTCAATAAATTACTTGGCGAAGAGCGCTCTATCGTTAGTCCTATCAGTGGTACTACTAGAGATGCTATTAACACTAGACTTACTAGATATGGTCAAGAGTTTGAGTTGATAGACACTGCAGGTCTAAGACGTAAGTCCAAGGTTCAGGAGGAGATAGAACGCTTCTCTAATATTCGTACCACTTACTCTATCGCTGCATGTGATGTAGCTGTATTGATGATGGATGCTACCGAAGAAGAAATAGTTACAGATCAGGATCAGAGGATTGCTGCGCTGATAGAAGAACGTGGTAAGGCTTGTGTTGTGCTTGTTAATAAATGGGATATCTTAGATCCCGAGATTAAAGCTGATCCCATTAAGATTATGAAGCACAAGGATAGGATAGACTATCAGCTTCGCTTTGTTGATTATGCTCCGAAAGAATATGTTTCGGCACTTACCGGCCAGCGTACTGATAAGCTCTGGCAGATGATTATAGATGCTAACACTGAGCATAAGCGTAGAGTTTCTACTAGTTTATTAAACAAGGTTCTTGCTGATATCACAGTGGTTACTAGACCACCAGTAGTAAAACAGAAAGCAATTAAGATGAAGTATATTACTCAGGTAGATACCGCTCCACCACAGTTCTTGATCTTTACTAATTACCCTGAGTTGATACCGGAATCTTATACCAGGTTCTTAGAGGGACAGATCAGACAATACTTTGGCTTTAAGGGAACTCCTATTAGAATAAGTTATAAGAAGGAAGGCGACAAGGAGTCTCAAGCTTAGTCTAAGATGAACGAGTTAGATAAATTAAAAGAATTTTTCTCTAACAGTTTTGATCAGAAAACCCAGATCCTAATACGAGTAGCAATTATTGGAGTTGTTATTGGTATTGTTGCTGTGGCATTTAGAGTGTGTACTGAGAAGCTATCGGATTTCTTGTTTTACATCTACTATGCTCGCGAACCATGGATGCGCTGGCTCTTGTTACCTTTGTTCTGTACACTTGGAGGATTGATCGCAAGTTTGGTAACCGTGAAATTTGCTCCTGATGCTAAGGGTAGCGGTATTCCACAAGTTAAATATGCGCTCAATAGTACTGGTGTCAATATTAAGCTTAGAACTGTCATCGTCAAGTTTGTCGGTGGTGTTTTTGCTATAGCATCTGGTCTATCACTTGGTAGAGAAGGTCCTACTATTCAAATGGGGGCTGGTATAGCTTCTAAGATTAGTAAATTACTTGGTGGTAAGCATCGCAAGCGAGCTATCGCCAGTGGTGCTGGAGCTGGTTTGGCAGCGGCTTTTAATACTCCGATTGCAGGTGTGATTTTTATTATAGAAGAGTTGGATAGAAATTTTTCTAGTGTTTCTTTGGGTCCAGCGATAGTAGGATCTGTAGCAGCAGCTTTCACTTGTAGAATGCTCTATGGTGATTTTTTTACTTTTCATTTTCAATCTAATTGTCCTGTCACTGTAGTTACTCTGCCAATGTTTGTGGTGCTTGGGGTTTTATGTGGCATCTTCGGTACTTATTTTCAAAGATCAGCTTTATTTTCAATAGACTTTTATAGAACCAGATTAAACCACTTGCCCTCTTGGGCTTGGGGGGCTGTTGCTGGCTTGGTGACTGGGATAGTGGGGTTATGGATTCCCCAAGCTTTGGGTGGAGGACACACTACTTTAGAAGGAGTACTCGCTGGAGCTTATAAGTGGTCATTTATACCTCTGATATTTTTGGCTAAATATTTATTGTCCGTAGTAGCTTATGGTAGTGGTGTCCCAGGTGGGATTTTTGCCCCGGCCTTAATTCTTGGTGCCCTACTGGGTTCTATGTTAGGTAACTTAGTAAATTTACTAGCTCCAGGTCTCAATATAGACCCTTCGAGTTTTGCTTTTGTTGGTATGGGTGCTTTCTTCACTGCGATGGCTAGAGCGCCCATCACCAGTATCGTGATGCTTTTTGAATTGACCGGTAATTATCAGTTAGTCTTACCACTTATGTTCGGTTGTATCATTGCCAATATCAGTGCTGAGAGACTTAAACAAGGTAGTGTTTATGAGAATTTGTTAGAGAAGGATGGTATTAATATCAAGGAATATAGTACGCCATCTTACTTACAGAGATTTAGTATTGAAGATGCTATGACTACTAAGGTAGATACTATCTCTGAAACCATGACACTCAACGAGTTGCACCATTTGTTTGATAATAGTGACCACACTGGATTCCCTATATTGAATTCTAGCGGGAAGTTAATTGGCATAATTACTCAGAAGGATATGCATGATGCTTTTGATGAAAATTTGGCTTTAGATACACCTGTCTCTGAAATTATGAGCACGGACCTGAAAGTATTAGGTTTCAATGATAACTTGCATATGGCTATCCTTAAGCTCTATGAGTTTAAGATTGGTAGATTATTGGTGGTAGATGAGAAAGACCCTGGCCACTTAGTTGGCATCATCACTAGATCCGATATTATTAATTTTGAAGCTAACCAAGAATTGGATTATTAAGAAAAGCGTTTCGACTTTACTCGCTTCCGCTTCTTTTTCAAAATAATTACACTCTTTGTCGTACTCAATGTAGAATTAAATTAGTGCTGCAATTCCTTATTAAACGCTTTGTTAGCTCAATCTTCTTAGTAATATTTATTACTTTTATAACTTTTGCTTTAATGAAGCTTGATTTCATTATTCCAGAGTTTAAGCTTGATCTAAAGATTCCGCTGACTCAAGTACAGTTAATAAAGTTTTACAGTCCTGCTACGCAAATCCAAACTGGTGATCCACTCGCTGATCTCAAGCTCAATCCGCAGATCTCTGAAGCTAAGATTGCAGCAGAAGCCAAACGCCTGGGGCTTGATAAAAGCTTTAGTGAACAATATTTCACTTGGCTGAAGAATATTGCTAGAGGTGAGTTTGGCTTAAGCCAGAATAATCAGCGAGTGATAGATTTAATCAAACCAGCTCTTTGCAATACTCTAATAATGAATATCGTTGCTTTGCTGTTTACTTGGTTGATTGCACTTCCCCTGGGCATTATAGCTGCGGTTAATAAGGATAGAGCTATAGACAATAATTTAAGATTAGTGATGTCTGTGTTTATGTCAGTGCCTGGCTTTGTACTGGCAATCTTGATGTTACTCTTGGCTCTGGCTACTGGTTGGTTTCCGATCGGTGGTTTGACCAGTAGTTTCTATGATGAACTTGGCTTCTTTGGAAAGTTACTCGATTTAGTCAGGCACTTATTCTTACCAGTATTAATTCTTACGCTGGGTGGTATGGTTGCTATTCAGAGGCAAATGCGCGGTAATTTACTTGATGTCTTAAACGAAGATTATATTCGTACTGCCAGAGCCAAGGGACTGGATGAGCATAAAGTAATTTATAAACATGCTTTGCGTAACGCTATCAATCCTCTGGTAACTATTCTGGGTTATGAGTTCTCTAATCTGTTTGCTGGATCTGCATTGATAGAGATGGTGTTGGCTTATCCTGGGCTTGGCTACCTCACTCTTGAAGCGGCTCGTAAGCTTGATATCAACCTGGTTCTAGCGAATCTCTTGCTAGGAAGTTTAATGCTAGTTCTTGGAAATTTACTTGCAGATATTTT
>CAYPGT010000097.1:0-4328 GCA_964410425.1 uncultured Gammaproteobacteria bacterium | reverse complement strand
TACGTTGTTAATTGTGAGCGAACTAAATTGGGTTTAGCTCCAGTTCAAAGGTTAGCAGGATGGGAATCTGAAACTAGAACTCCAACAGAAATAATTAACGCTTCTTTACCTCAAGCTGATGATGCTTTGAAAAGAGAATTTCTAAACCTAGCACATGCTAGAGCTGAAAAGACTTTGAAGATTAATTCAGAAATTGATGCAAGTTCATCTACTGATCACCACAATGCATTAGGCTTTGTATGGGCTATGGTTAAAGAAGCTAGTTCTTCCTTGAGATACTTCTTCTTACATCTGAAAGATCAGAGTGTAACTAATATGCCTGATTTTACAGATAAATTAGCTCGAGTCCTTGATAGAGCCAGATTGTGTCTGGGGCGTGATGATATTGATACCAGAATTCGTCCTTATCCTATAGAGAGAGTTCAAGGAGCAGGAGAAGTCACTAATAGGAATAATTTTATTCCAGGGAGTAATTCTCTAGCTGGTAAAAGTTTTCATTTAACTAAAGCTCATAATCATATAAATCGCATTAGAAAGAGATATGAGGGTATGAATCTTGCTGAACCACCTAATCTAATAAAAAATATAGTTGAAATGGCTGAGATTGAAGCTAGATTAGATCCTGTAATTGGAGGTTTGATGGAATTGCCACAAAGTGAACCTAGATTTGCTGCTTAAAGAAGCACCTGACTTTACTTGCTTCCGCTTCTCTTTCAAAATAACTAGCTTAATTTCAGGCTTTTTATTTTAATTTTATATTTACACGATAGATCGTATAATCAATTACGCTATAATTGACAGCTCATATGGCAACTAAAACTAAGAAAAAACTACAAAACCGCATCAGAATCAAGCTTAAGAGCTATGATGCTGCGAACCTTGATGCTTCTGCTAAGCAGATAGTTGAGGCCGCGGAGAGAACAGGGGCGCGTATTGCTGGTCCTATTCCTCTTCCAACTAATATTCGTAGATATTGCGTACTTAGATCGCCACACGTAGACAAGAAGTCTCGCGAACATTTTCAAATTAAAACTCACTCACGTCTTATCGATTTAGTAGATCCTACTCACGAGACTACTGTTGCTCTTAAAGATTTAGATCTACCTGCAGGTGTTGATATCTCTGTTAAAGTTTAATTGACTTATGTCGAAGAAAGTATTATTGATTTTGGTTTTATTGGCTACATTGCCCGTTAGCGCTGATTTCAAAGAAGGCTTGAAACAAACTGCTAGCATACTTGTCGGTGTACCAACTGGCTTCTTTGTTGGTGGTGTTCGCGGTGCTGTTAGTAAAACTGCTGAGTATGATTCACACATTTCACAAGAAGTGGACAATACCGTTGCTAAAGTAGTTGCTTATCCTTTTGCTACTGCTCTGGGTCTCGCTGGTGGTTTGGTGACGGGTGTCACCAGAGGTTTAGTTGATGCGTTCTATTATGGTATTAATGATCCGTTTACTGCAGAAGCTTTTAGTGTAGAGGGCTCTTTCCTCGATTATGATCCTTATGATGTAGTGAACTATAAGGATGGGACAACTCCCAAAGCAAATTAGTTAAAGCGTAATGCTTAAAGCCAAATGCTTAAGGCATTAAAATGACAATATCCAATACTTTACAAAACATTATTCTCCCTCAAGTTCAGAAACCCGGTCAATATATCGGTAATGAATGGGGCGCGCGTCATAAGGATTGGGACTCCGCTAAATCGCGCATGGCGATTGTTTATCCTGATTTATACGAATTAGGCATGTCTAATTTTGGTATCAAGATTCTTTACAATATAGTGAACGATCACCCTGATTATCTTTGTGATAGAGCTTATGCTGTGATGCCAGATATGGAAGCTCAGATGAAAGAGCATAAGCTTCCACTATGGGGTTGGGAGAGTGGTAAAGCACTTAAGGATTTTGACTTCATTGGTTTCTCGCTTGCTTATGAACTTTGCTATACCAATGTACTGAGCGTCATGGATCTTGCTGGAATACCCTTGCTATCAAAAGATCGTAGTGACAGCGACCCATTGATATTTGCTGGTGGTCCAGCCGTGTTTAATCCAGAGCCTATGGCTGAATATATAGACTTCTATATAGTTGGTGATGGAGAAGAGTTGATTCTGGAAATACAAGCGACAATGCTTAAGTTTCGTAATCGAGTATCTAAGGAATTGAATCAGGATATAGATCAAAGAGAAGAATTGCTCCTTGAGCTTTCAAAGCTTCAAGGTATCTATGTTCCAAGGTTCTATGAACCAGATCTAAATGATAATTATTTAGCTAGACCTTTAGCTTCTTACTCCGTTCCTTTCCCTGTTAAGAAACGCATTACTCAATACCTTACTGATACTAATCAGCCTGTTTCCGGTCCAGTGCCGCATTTGACTACGGTGCAGGATAAGCAAGTATTAGAGATACGTCGTGGCTGTGATAGAGGTTGTAGGTTTTGCCAAGTGGGTTATACTTATCTACCAGTCAGAGAGCGCTCTGGAGAGGATCTGCTCAGACTTAGTAAAGAATCAGTGCGTAAGTCTGGTTACGAAGATTTGACCTTACTTTCTCTGTCGGCAAGTGATTACACTTGTTTAACGGAAGCTGCTAGAGCAATCAACGACGAGCATTCAGAGAATGGTATTGGTTTGTCGATGCCATCACAACGTGCCGATAGATTTAATGTGCATTTGGCAGCAGAAGTGACTGGTGCGCGTAAGTCTGGTATGACTTTTGCACCAGAGGCTGGTACTGAGAGGCTGCGTAAGATTATTAATAAGGGTCTGAGTGATGCTGAGATTAAGAATGCTATTCGTGGTAGCTATGAGCAAGGTTGGGATCATATTAAGCTCTACTTTATGATTGGTTTGCCTTTCGAAGAAGATGAAGATTTAGACGGTATTCTTGATATTCTTAGTTGGTCTTTTGCTATGGCTAAAGACATCGCTAAACAGAGTCGGCGTAAGCCTTTGAGTATCAGTTGTACTCTTTCGACCTTTGTGCCGAAGACCTTCACTGCGTTTCAGTGGTTTTCACAATGTTCTCAGGATGAATTTCATCGTAAAGAACAATATATTATGGATGGACTCAAATCCCGTCGTATTGCTAAGTATGTGAAGCTAAACTATACAGAGCCTGAATTAGCTTTGATTGAGTCTGTCTTATCACGTGGTGATAGACGTTGGGGGCAGGTGATTCGTAAGATTTGGGAATCAGGTTCACGCTTGGATTCTTGGTCAGAGAATTTTAAGATAGAACGCTGGCAGCAAGCGGCTCTAGAATGTGGATTGGATTTAGAGGCAGAAGCTTCACGTCATCGTGAGCCAGGCTCTAAGCAATGTTGGGATGTACTAAGTATTGGTTTCACTGATAAGTTTCTCTTACATGAATGGCAGCAAGCGGTGCAAGCCTTAGAGACAGCGCCTTGTACTGAGAATAAATGTCATGCCTGTGGAGTTTGTTTTAACTTAGATGTGAAGAACATTGTTGTGAATGATTTATCAGAGGGAAATCCCTTTGTTGAGACCTTAGATGATGTTGATCGTAATTCAATCAATGATGAAAATGAAGTTATAAAACAAAGTTGGTTGATTAAGGCGCAGAAGTATAGAGAGTTGATTGAGTTTATAGATGATATCGTCATCCCGAGGAATCTGCCGAAGGCAGATGACGTCGGGATCCAGTCGAAGCATGATAAGATTGACTGGATTGCGACGCCCTCTTCGAGGGCTCGCAATGACGATTTAGAACATTCGAGCGTGCCTAAAACTAGTAACCTGCTACCAACTGTTGTTGTTCGTGATACACATTCGGTTCAAAAGCTAAGATTAAAAATTACTAAGCTTGGTGATTTGCGCTTTATCTCACATCTAGATTTTGCGCGCTTAATTGAGCGTGCTATTAGGCGATCTGGCTTGCCTGTAGTCCATTCTACTGGCTTTAATCAGCGAATGAAGATCAGTTGGGGGGCAGCTTTGCCGTTATTTGTGGAAAGTATGGGGGAATATATAGAGATAGATCTGGCTGAGACTTTTGCTAGTCTTGAAAACTTAAAAGAAATTTTAAACCAAGAATTGCCAAAACAAGCTAGAATAATTGAGGTAAGAGAGGTTTCTCCTCACGAAAAAGTTTCTATCAGTGACATTGTTGAAACAGTTTATACAGCTAAGTTAATACAAGTGCGAAAGCCGCTAAACGGTATAGATGATGTTAATAATGATGAAACTTACCAAGTTATCGGTAGCTTGCGTGAAGGGGAATTAGCTTCTGCTATTCAAGGTTTTCTTGCTGAGGGGGTAATCTGGATAAGTCATTTATCCAAAGGCAAGGAGAAGTCTAAAAACATT
>CAYPGT010000096.1:0-4485 GCA_964410425.1 uncultured Gammaproteobacteria bacterium | reverse complement strand
TTAATATGTATTAATATGTCAATCGCAGTTAACAATTCAGCTCCTATTCGTTCTATAGAAAAAGTAGCCAAACCAAATGGGCCAAAAGCTACCAGTGAAACTTCTGCACCACAAAGCAATGCAGCCATTCTACACAAAGACGCAAAAATACCTGTAATTAAGTTTGGTCATTTGCAAGAATATTTTGGTTCAACTGAAGGTGAATTAGTAGGATCAACTCAACTACGTGATAATCAAACTGGAACAAATATTACAGTAGATGTAGTTAGAGTTACTAATGGTGATGAAGAACTTTATAAACTAGTTCACAACGGTGAAGTAATTGCTTTTCGAGAAATTAATATCGACAGAGGCGGTAAAAAAGATGAGAAGGATGAAAGTTCACTAGCTACTAGTGTGAGAGAATCTTCTCCCCTTATTGGCTTTGCTGGAGATAAATCTAATGACCCTAAAATTTCTTTAGAGTTTATTGCTTCTAAAGATCCACATCGTTATGGAGGGATATTAGAAAAATTCAATCAAGTTATTCTAGAAAGATTGCAGCAAGTTGAAGCTGCCGAAGGCATTCAATTCAAAGGCATGCAATTGATTACTAGCTGGAACAGTGGTCAATCCCACTTAAAACAAGGTCTACATCTACAGGATAGAATCGGCATGGACACTATATCTGCAAAGAAATGTGATCAATATATCCAAGAACAAATAGATAAGGCTGGTTCAGCAGATAAGGCTAATACTGAGCCTCTGGGTTGTACTACTATGTACTTGCCTAGAGCTGGTCGTCGTAAGTGGAAGAAGATTATTAAACGCAATCCAATATTCGAGGGCAATAATTTTGACAAGGGTAAAGTGCAATTAACCAAGAGCGATGGTAAGACCAAAGTCGAAGCACAAGTAACAAAGGTACACGACGATAGCACGGGTATGGATGTTTATAAGATTAGCGCAGAAGGTAAAGACCTCGGTTCGATACAACTTAACTATATGAAGCTTGATGAGAAGGACGGAAAGATTCATGATTATTGTGGTAGCTATGATAAGTCATCTCCGTTCTCTCAGTATGGCAACGGTTACATGTTTGGTTGGGGAGCTAAGAAACCAACATCTAAGGTGTTTGTAGAGATACACGAAACTTTAAGTAAGGATTTCACTAATCTTAATGAAGCTCTGTGTCAGATTCCTATGGAAGTAGCACATAAGGATGAAGCATTTGCTGGTAGGGTAATGATGGAAGGAGACTGGAATGAACACGCCGCACTCTATAACATGGGCTTCAGAACCCAGAAGTATCGTGGTCCAACTAAAGCAACTAAACTAGAAAAAGCTTATAAAGAAGAAATAGACTCTGCTAAAAAAGAAAGGCGTATTGCTAACTTAAAGCAATTTGGCTCGCAATTAATGACTATGAGCAGGGATGAAATGCTTGAGAAGTTTAAACACAGTCAGCTGATCTTATCGCAAACAAGTCCTGCACCTATAGCTAGTAGATCGCAGACTAAGCCCACAATTCAAGCTGCTTAAAATAACAGCTCATTAAAAATATTTACAAACGGGTATAAACCCTAAAGAGTGATCTTAATCAGAATAGATCAAAAATTAAGAGTAAGCTAATTGCTATTTAACAAAAAACGATTTCTAAAAAAATACGCTGCGATTATTTTTGTTGCAATTTTTGGATTATTCTTTTCGATTTTTTCTTTTCTGGTGATATATAGCAACGAACAACAAGAATATACTCGTAGCTCTGATCTCTACGCCCAAAGTATTATTTACGAAGTCGAAACTGAATTAAATACTGCTTTGAGTGTTTTAGATTCGTTTGAAGCATTTTATAAATCCAGTGAACATATAGATAGAGAAGAATTTGGTGAATTTTCAAGTGTGATCCTAAGTGGCAAAGCAGCAGCTAAAGTTTTACAGTGGTTACCTAAAGTTACAAGTGCTGAGAAGCAAGAATTTATAGATGAAGCAAGAGGAACAGAACTCAAGGATTTTAATTTCAAGAAATTAGATCAGAATGGTAATTGGCAGCTAGATTTTGACAACGCAATTTATTTTCCTGTTTATTACACTAGACCCAGGATTACTACTAGTCATTTGCTAGGTTTTGATTGGAATAGTATCCCCGAAAGAAGACAGTTGCTTGAATCTATCCATGACACTAATATTCATTGGTGTCCTTTTAATGATATAGAAGATCTACCTGGTCATACTTATCCAGTGGTGAAGGCTATATACGATGCTGAGGCACGTGATTTTACGAATCCTGCTGTAAACCAGCATCTGCTTGGTTTTGTCGTCGTACTAGTTAGTTTAGATGATTTACTGCATAAAGTTTTAGCACAAGCTGAATTTAACGGAACAGAGTTTCATATTTATATGCAACGAGGTCAAGGTAGGGCTGCAACCTATGTCGAAATAGCAAGCACAGAATCTCAGTCTGTCGATATAAACAAGCTCAAATCATCTAGCAAGCACTTCTATAGTGAGCCCTGTATCTGGGCTTCAGAGAATTTCGTTCTAATGGTGTCACCGCCCAAGCAACCTATTGATCTCATGAGTATCTATCCAGCATTATTTTTCTCCTTAGCCATCTTAGCCTTAGCGTTTTTACTTTCATTACACTTATGGAAGTCTATGAAGAAGGAAGAAGAGATCCGCAAGGCTGTCGAGGAACGCACTCTAGAACTGAAGAAATCAAACGAAGAATTAGACAAGTTTGCATATATTGCATCTCACGACCTTAAGGAGCCAATTCGTGGCATCTATACTTATGCTAATTTCTTGAAGGAAGATTATTCTGACAAATTAAATCCTGAAGCTAATGAGATGTTAGACACCATAAAGGATCTCTGTGAAAGACTTACAGGATTAGTAAGTTCTCTACTAGAGTTTTCGCGTTTAGGTAGAGTGGATTTTGCCTACAGGATCACTGATATAAATCAAGTTATTAAGGATGTGCTGACTTCTATTAAGTTATACCTAGAAGAGAATAAGGCTGAAATTATAATAGAAGGCGAATTACCATGCCTGTTCTGTGACAGCGTTCGCATAGGAGAAGTATTTCGCAATCTAATCACTAATGCGGTCAAGTATAATAAAAACCCTGAGAAACAAGTTACTATTGGTTGTGCTTCCTCTCCTGAACTAGGAAGAGTATTTTACGTTAAGGATAATGGTATCGGCATAGATCCTAAGCATTTTGATGATATATTCCAGATCTTCAGAAGGCTTAATCCCGTCAGTCAGTTTGCTGAAGGAACCGGTGTGGGATTGACCTTAGTGAAGAGGATCATCGAGCGTCATGGCGGCAAGATATGGTTGGAATCAGAGAAAGGTAAGGGCACTACCTTCTTCTTCACTTTGGGTCATAGTGGATCTTAGTAAATTATTTATTTAAAGCAGTTTTATGTGATTTCTCTTCAAGCCTGTTTGCTTCAAATCTTATAGACTCGATTTCTTCCTGCATCTCAATTTGAGCACGAGCATCTGGTGTTAGAGCAAGTCTTCTCTTTAATTCCGCTTCTTTACTAGCTAATCTCATTTCCTTACATTGAATGGTATTAGCACGACAATAAGCTTGAGCAGAACCCACTCCCATGGTCACAAGTAGCACAGATATCATTAAAACTCTAATCATTCTCAAATCTCCTTGACATAATACTATCATAGCCACGTTAAGCTTTATTTAAGAGCTAGTACCTGTAAGTTATACCAACGAATGGGTTAAAGTCATCAGCTGAATCAGTTAAACCGATAAATGCACCAGCATCTAGCTGAATATTTTCACCTATAACATAAGTAGCACCGATGTCGTAAGTCATCGGCCAATCAGCGTTTGATTGAAACCTTGTTGACATTGCAAGCTCCATAAACATACTAAGATTGTCTGTTAATCCTTTACCAACTGTTATCGTGTTAAACGTTTCAGCTTGGTAACCATTGTCTCTATCATTTCTTATAATATTAAGCTGAGTCATCATACCTAAGCTAAATCCGTGCCCAATATCATAACCAAATGGAAGAATAATACCACCTTCTATATCGTTGTTACCCAGGTTATTCTGATTAGTTGGAAACTTCACAAACGGCATAACGGCTAAAGCTGCTTTCCCGTCGTCGTTACCAAAAAGGTTGTATTTATATCTAGTTGTTATATCACCAAATCCTGAAGCTTGTTCTGTCACACCAGTATTAAAATTCTTTGTATTACTGATGTTGAAACTTTCAACGATGATTTGCAAGTCAGAACTATTTGTAAGACCGAATTTAATATTATTAAGCCCAAACGTTGCTCCACGTGATCTGAAATTTCTTCCATTACGGTTATCTCTGTTAAAAGCAGCCGTTACGAAATCCGTCTCAATTTGAAAGTGCCCAGCATCCACTGTTATCGGGCTCTCTGTTTTATCAGGACGATCTGTTGCTAGAGGTCTCATTAACTCTCGTGGAACGGGATTGAAGAGATTATACTGACTTTTGTCA
>CAYPGT010000095.1:0-4651 GCA_964410425.1 uncultured Gammaproteobacteria bacterium | reverse complement strand
GGCGACGGCAAAGCTAAGATATTTATGACTGGTAACGAAGCTCTAGGATTGGGTTTGGTAGCAGGTGGACTTAAACTATATTCTGCTTATCCTATGAGTCCTGCGACTGGTATTCTTCACTACCTAGCTACTGTTGGACAGAGCGAGAAGATCATTATCAAACAAGTAGAAGATGAATTAGCTGCGATGAACTATGTTGTTGGCGCAGGTCAAGCTGGAGTGCGCGCTGCGACTGCAACTGCGAGTGGTGGTTACTGCCTAATGGTAGAAGCCGTAGGTTTAGCTTCTATGATGGAAATCCCTGCTGTATGTATCGTAGTATCTCGTGGTGGTCCTTCTACTGGAGTACCAACTAAGCAAGAACAATCTGATATCGATCTATGTATCGCTGGTAACGGTGATTCTCCTAGATTCGTGATTGCGCCTAAAGATCCAGAAGATTGTTTCTATCAAGCTGCTAGAGCATTGAATCTTGCTGAGAAATATCAAATCCCTGTTTTAGTTTTAAGTGATTTCTTCTTGTCTGAGCACTTTGAGACTATCGATGATTTAGATTTCAATAAAGTAGAAATCAATCGTGGTAAGTTCTCTACTACGTGGGAAGGTAAGGAACGTTATAAGCGTTATGAGTATACTGAAGATGGGGTCTCTCATAGAGTACGTCCTGGCGCACCTGGTGCAATGTATGTACCTTGTAGCGATGAGCATAACGAATATGGACATGTTATGTCTGACGTAGAAGCTGGTCTACCTCACGCACGTGAAGCACGTATTAAGATGCATGCTAAGCGTATGAAGAAGATGGAGACTATGGTTACTAGCGGAGACGCTCAGCCACCAAGCTTCGAAGGTGACACGAATGCTGAGACAACGTTTATGACTTGGGGTTCTACTTATAACTATGCTAAGGAAGCTATTAATTTATTAGCAGCGGAAGGTATCAAGGTAAATCATCTACACTTCACAGATGTCTATCCTATCCCTCGTGCTAAGACTCTTGAGCTTATGAACAAGTGTAAGAGAATCGTTTCAGTGGAAGCTAATATGTGCAATTCACTTTGTCGTGAAGTTCTCGCACAAACTGCTTATGAAGTGACTGAGCATATCAACAGATGGGATGGCGAACCGTTTACAGGCGAGTATATCGTGGAGGAATTCAAGAAACTTGCCGTAAAAAAGCAGCTGGCTAACGTTTAAGTAGGGGATCATTTAAGGAGAAAATTATGGCAACAACAGTATTAGACGCAAAAGATTTTAAAGGTGATGTACATCCAGACTGGTGTCCAGGCTGCGGCGACTTTGGTGTGCTTAATTGCGTACAAAAAGCCCTGGCAGAGATGGGTTTAATGCAACATCAAGTAGCAGTGATCTCAGGGATCGGCTGTTCATCTAACCTACCTGGTTTCATCAATACTTACGGTATGCACACACTACATGGCAGATCGTTACCTAACGCGCAAGGTTTCAAACTAGCACATCACGATATGACAGTGATTGCAGTTGGTGGTGATGGCGATGGTTACGGTATCGGTGTCGGACACTTAGTGCACGCGCTCAGACGTAACATAGACATGACTTACATTGTTATGAACAACTCTATTTACGGACTGACTACTGGTCAAACCTCGCCTACTAGTGGCTTTGGCATGAAGACTAAATCTACTCCGTTCGGTAATCCAGAAGTACCTCTTAACCCACTTACTCTAGCTCTAGGTTCTGGAGCAAGTTTCGTGGCGAGAGCTTTCTCTGGTAACCCTAAGCAAGCAGTGGAAATTTACAAAGCAGCGATTGCTCATAGAGGCTTCGCTCTAGTAGACACCTTCTCTCCATGTGTAACTTTTAACAAGGTGAACACAGCACAATTCTACAGAGACAATACTTATGATCTTAATGCTGAAGGGCATGACATGAGTAACCTAGAAGCAGCTTATAAAGTAGCAGCAAAGGATACTTATGCTTCAGACCGTATCGCTACTGGTATCTTCTACCAAAGCGAGCGTCCTTGCTATGAAGAAACTGAGAAAGACACTCTTTCTACGCCTATTTGTGATCACAAGCTTGGTATCTCACCAGAGCGTGCTGAGAAGCTTAAGGCGAGTTTCAAGTAAAAGTAGAATCTAATAAATTAGCGTAATTCAGCTTCTGCAGTAGCTTTGTGTAGATTTGATAATTCTTCATCAATTGTGTAGCCACCGCCTTGACGTCTAACAATTTTATCCAACTCAGCAAGAAAAACCTTAGCATTTGCTTCTGCGTTAGGAATTTTTGATTCACTTAATGCTAGACCAAAAGCTGCTGCGTTTTCATATTCCCAAGGCGCTATTGATCCTTTATTGTTTTGAACTAAAACTTCTTTAGACTCCTCATAAGTATCCTGCATCACGTTTAAGGAATTAGCCTTTGTTTTACTTGAGGAGCTGATTGCTCCAAAATGACCCGGCTTACTATCATCAAACTCATGAAATATCATTAGCTGAGCTTCTCTAGGACTAAGTTGACCTTTAGAGTCGAGGTATTTTTTGAGTTTGTCCTGAATTTCTTGCGTTTTCCATCCTACTTTTACTTCAGTAGTCTTTATAGGTAGAGCAGGATGGCTATTCCCGCAGCCTGCAATAGACGCTAGACTTGCGGCACTTACCATTACTGGACTGATATATTGACGAACCATCTTTAACATAATAGTGTGAATTTTAGCATGCTCAATATTATTCAGAGGATGAAATTTTCGACTATAATCAAACTTCTAGCAACCATACAAGTAAATGATTACACCTAATCAATTTAGCCTCTCTAATAAAACCGCCCTCGTCTGCGGCGCCTCTCAGGGTATGGGACTAGCTGTAGCTAAGTTACTTGCCGAGCAGGGTGCAAGAGTTATAGGCATAGCACGCAATCAAGCCAGGCTAGAAGAAAGCTTCGCTCAACTCGTGAACCCTAGTCAGCATACATGCTTGCCAGCGGATCTGGGTGATATCAAATCTGTTCAAAATCTAATTCAAGAATTAAAAAAGCAAAACCTTAACCCTGATATCTTAGTAAATAATTCTGGCGGACCTAAACCCTGTACTGCCATGAATGCCAGCGCTGATGATTACTTAGAAGCTTTTACTCAGCATCTACTTGCAAGCTCTGCTCTAGCACAAGCTTTGGTGCCAGCTATGCAGGCTAAGGGTTACGGCAGAATAGTTAATATAGTCTCGGTTTCCGCTAAGGTGCCCTCTGATAATTTAGCCAGTTCAAATGCTGTGCGCGCAGCGATGCTCAATTGGGCTAAGACTCTCTCTAACGAACTAGCTCCTACAGGTATCACTGTCAACAACGTATTACCTGGCTATACCGAAACCGAGAGACTGAAGGAAGTGATCTCCGCTCGCGCTACTCAATCTAGCAGCAGCGAAGCTGCTATCGCCGAGAAAATACTTTCTAAAATTCCCATGAAACGCTTTGCTCAACCGGAAGAGATAGCAGCAGCTGTAGTCTTCTTAGCCAGCCCTGAAGCAAGTTACATTACTGGTGCAAGCTTGCCGGTGGACGGTGGCTATATCGGAAGTTTATTTTGAAAGAGTAACGGAAGCGTGCGAAGTCAGAACGTTACCCATAATCTTATAGCAAAGTTTCGCCACCAAGAAATCAGGTCCCGTCATTCCCACTATAGGAGCGAGTTCTACCACATCAGCACCTATTAAATTAAAATGCTTACAGGCTTCGCGAATAAGATTAGTAGGTGTATACCAATCCAACCCACCAGGTTCAGGAGTACCAGTACTAGGCATGATCCCAGAATCAAATCCATCTACATCAAAAGTTATATAAAAATTATCATTGCCATATTTTCCCATGGTCTCTATGACATCCTTTGAACCCCAATACTTCATATTGGCACCAGGTGTAAGCTTGCCATCACTAGCATCCTTAGGATTAATTTCCTCACGAAACTCTTTCAACGCAGAACGATAAGCATAAGTCTTATAAAATTCATCACGTGCATAGAAGATAGTGATAGGCATGTCTTCAATCATGTGATCATCAGCCTGCCTGTGTAACTCGCTCAGCCACTGGCATTCACCCTCAGAGATATTACGAATCCCAACTGAAACAATCTTAATCTTAGGACAAGCCTTATAGATAGAATGAATTGCACAAGCATGGTTATAAGGATTACCACGAAAGTCCTTCCTTAGATCAGCGTGAGCATCAAAGTGTAAAAGTGTTAGCCCTTTACCTTGGGATTGCATATGATCGTAAGCAGCTTTCACAGGACCAAGGCTAAGTGAATGTTCACCACCAATTACGAAAGGAAATTTATTACGCTGGTATGAATCCAGGCACTTCTCATATAGAGCGTGAAAAGGTTTAGCAGTATTAGCATCCTGAAGCTCCATAACAACAGGCTCAAGAGTTTTAATACCATAATCAGAAGGATCTATATTAAGCTCATCGTCGTAAGATTCAAGCTCCATGCTAGCCTCTAATATGGCATCAGGGCCTTGATCCGTTCCGTGACCATAACTGGTAGTCTTGTCATAGGGACAAGGGATAACCTCAAATAAGTATTCTGCTCCAGCAACTTTTCTATTACAATTTCCAAAGATCTTCATCAGTTTAAATCTAGCAATTTAGACCTGAAATCACCGGAGCATTTTCTGGATAA
>CAYPGT010000094.1:0-4802 GCA_964410425.1 uncultured Gammaproteobacteria bacterium | reverse complement strand
ATCAAATTCGTAATTCTCTGCAGCATCACGTATCCTACAGACATCTAAAGTTAAGTTATTGATATTATTTCTATTGATTCCTTGCATCTTTTTATTATTGAAAATCCTATTAAGAAACTAGATAACGGGCTTTAGTCTTAGGATATCTTGCGTCCCACAGTATATCTTCTATGCATTTATATTTTGCTACTCCTATCGATTGAGGAGTTTTTGTTAGCATTCTTTCATAAGCTAAATCTTCAATCTCTTGTACGTGATCAACCATAAATTGATAAATATTAGGATCATTTCTATGTTCTAAGGTGATATCTATCATAGAATCCATTGCTTTATTTCTTAGAGCCTCATCATAATTTCCAGTATAAAGTTTCAATAAAGCTGATCCTGATAAATAATGATCGACATCGCTATCCATAGTGTCAGCATCGATATGGTCATCGGTACTTTCTAGACCATCAAATTCATCTGCGTCAGGCTCTGGTGACCAGTCTTCTTGTTGTGATGAATATACCTCTTTTGCGAGAAGTCGATCAGTGTTGAGTACTATATGTGATAAGAAGTCAAATACATCATTAGCAAGATTATAATTAACAGGTTTGCTGCTCGTTATCAATTTAGTTACCTGATCTATCAGGTTTTCAGATACATTTAATTTCAAATACTCTGCTGTGTATTTTTGATCATTCATTTCACCAGATTGCAATATTTTCAAGAGTCTGTCAGTATCGGCTGCAATAGTCAGATAGTTGAGGATAAATTTATTAACTGTAGAGACTTCTTTCCTTAATCCGTCGTATATATCATCTGATAGGAATCTTTGTTTAATTTCAGCAATCTCTTGGTCTGTGTTATTACCATTTTTGTTATTATCATTTTTATGTAACCTATCGTAAGCAGCTAAAGCATATAGTAGTAATTGCTCGTTGTTTACGGGGTTCTCTTGTCCAGCTTGTTTGATAAAGCTAGAGATCTGAGAGTCGTTTGGTGATAAGACTGCAATTAGATAGAAATACAGAAAATATTGGTGTAAGCAATCATCATCAATAACTGATAAGGGCGATTGTCGTGCCGTATCAATATTCTTCCAGAGACCATTTACAATCTTCGCTGCAAGTTCGTTATTGTTCTTACCAAGGTTCACTAAGGTTGCAGCAAGTAAGTCTTTAACTTCATTGCCTCCGCTGTAAGCAGTTAGCTCATTTAATAGTCTCTCAAGTGAAGTATCGTCTAAGTTATTTTGCTGGCTAAGAATTTTTGATACATAAATAACTTGATTCATGTTACGAGGATCTAATAATTCTTCTACCAGGTAATTGGTAAGGGGTGCCTCTGCTTGCAGTGCATGATCTCCACTAAGGTTCATTTTTGATAAGGCTCTAGTGCAAACAAAATCTAATTCTTCAGGGATACCTCCTAAGTGAAGGCATCGCTCTAATTTATCTACTAGACTTTGGTTGTGGGGTATTTTATCAAAGCAAGCTAAGGCTTTAGCTGATTCGATCATAAGTCCGTACCTTGTATCAATTTCAGCAGAGCTTCCAGGTTCTGGTGGAATTTCATTGACTAAGCCCAGGGCTTCAAATTGAGTAGAGAATATTTTCTCTAATATTTTTGCATAATCTTCTCTATAAGGTGTTTCTCGAGTATTGGTTGCTAATAAATCAAGTCTTGAAAACTGTTTACTCAGATTTTGCTCTTGGATTGGACCTGCACTTAGTTTATTGAATAAAACTGCAGCAGTGAAATCATGGTTTCTACTTAAAATTGTTGCTAATTCCTGAAATTTCTGAGTATCGTGATCTCTTTCTCTGGTATCGAGGAGGCAGTCTGTTTCTTCGTCATGGTCAGTCGTGGCAAGTAAGTTTAATACTTGATTGACCATGGTTGGGATCAAGATTGCTTGAGTCACAACACTAATATTTTCATCAAGTTCAGGGGTTTGGATATAATCTTGTAGTTTGATTGGTAGTCTAAATAAGCGGTCTATGACTGCGAGTACTTGTTCATGTGCAGAATTTATGTCGATCTGTTTAATCCTTTCAGTTAAGGCTGGTTTGTATTGATTTAAAGTCTCAGATAATTTATCAGGATTCTTTTTCAAGTATTTAATTCTTTCTGTTACGGCTTCAGACAAATGTAGGGCGGTCCTGTTAAGTTCTCTGTGATCTTGGTCCTCTGCTAGTTCTTGCCTTTGGCTACGTCTTGTAGTATCTAAACCTGCATTTTCTAGTAAAGTAAATTTACTGGAAAGTACGGAGCTGATTGCATCAGATAAGTTGATCATTAATATAATTGTCTTAAAAACCCCAAATGGCTCTTATGTGACCAGCCAAAATTATACCAATCAAGCCTACGCTCAACATTATAAATAGTTATAATATTGGAACCTGCTCATATAAACGTAAGTGTTTCTGTTGTCAAACTAGCATAGGCCACTTCTCTGCTAAGTATAAAGGGTAATAAAACGTATTGTTCTTGAGGTTGTGGTGAAACTCTTTGGCGTTCATAATGCTCTTATGCTCTACTTGGTATTTATTGCCAAAACTCATAAGGCTTTTAGAGTGAGTTACCCAGCCAGACTTAACTTCCAGTGGGAAAACTTGACCACCTATATCTTTGATAAATTCGATTTCTGCTGAACCTTCTGCCCAAGAGAATAAAGTACCGGTTTTGGCTTCTGCGTTAGTCAATTCTTGAGCGACGTAGTTCTCAGCGAAATAACCTTTGTAAGTACCATAATCATAGTTATAGATAGTTTCGGGGGCTAATCCTGCTATCGCACCTAAAATCCCCACATCAAAAATATAAAGTTTGAATTTGTTTTCATCAGTATAGGCTTTAAGTGGAAGTTCAGCTTTCTTGCAGATTGGGACTTGAATAACGAGCCCAGCTTTCTCTAACCAATCAATACAACCTACTAGACGTGAGTATCTGCTTTGACCAGGTATCACTCCTTTGAAGTTAAATTTTTTAGCTGAACCGTCGAGTTCCTTTGCAAGTTGTAGTGGGATGTTAGACCAAACCCTCTCTATATGCATGGCATTGACATTACCAGCATGCTTAGTGAAATCTGCATAGTATGAATTGATGATATCTTCCTGCTTCTCACGAATTTTGGCAAACCCAGTCAAAGGCTCTCCTGAATTGCTTTTATATGTATTAATGACTGCTGGCATACCACCAGTTATAAAATATATTTTTAAGTATTCCCAAAGTTTTTCGTGCATAAATGCAGAAATCGATTCTTGATTATTAGAGAACTCTTGTATTGCAGAGTAAAGTTCATTAGCCCCAATACCCAATAAAAACTCTGAAAAACTCAAGGGAAACATATATAGGTAATCTACTTTACCTACGGGAAAAGACTCTTCATTGAGTTCCACTCCTAATAAAGAGCCAGCTGCACAGACTGCAAGCTCTGGTATAGTTTCACAAAAATATTTCAATGCAGTTAAAGCTTTGGGGCAAGCTTGGATTTCATCTAGTATAAGTAAGTCTTGTGATATATCTATTTGAGCTGACAGAGCGATAGAGATATCTTTTAAGATTCTTTCTGGTCTAAGATTATGATCAAAAATTTTTTTCAAACCACCGTCTTCTTCAAAATTTATATAATGCAATTTACGGAATTTCTTTTGTCCAAAACTTTTAAGAGTATAGGTTTTACCAATTTGACGGGCTCCTTTGAGGATTAAAGGTTGACGGCCTTTCTTAGTTTTCCAGTTTATTAGGTTTTCCTCTATATTCCTGTACATTTATACAAATTTTACCACGAAATTTTGTATAAATATACATATATTCACGGGATGTCCCGCGAAGCTTGCTATAATTCAAACTATGACTCATACAAATATAAGTATTCATGCTATCAAATCAGCTCATTATCAAATGCAATGTGAGCTGGCCCCGGGTATCGGCTCGCGAAAGATAGACCTCGGTGATGCTGAAGTGATGAAAGCGATCTCAATTTACGGTGGATTAGAGAAATATATCGAAGTTCATCAGGAAGTTTTTAATATAGATTTGGCTAAGAGTGAGCGTAAGGTTCAAGAGTTCACTGAGCAATGCATAGGCATCACTAATATACTTGAAGATGACTATCCAGAGATACTACGTCATCTCAAAACTCCTCCGACTATTCTTTATTACTATGGTGATATCAGCGAGCTGCGTCTTGATCGTAATATTGCTATAGTCGGCACACGTAATTCTTCTAGCTATGGTGATAATGCTACTCGTGCTCTGGTGCAGTCATTGAGCGGATCGGATGCTTGTATAGTCAGTGGGCTAGCGGCGGGGATAGATTCTGCTGCACATGGAGCAGCTTTGGAATCTGAGATGCAGACTATTGCCGTATTGGGATCTGGTTTGTTGGAATTTAACTATGCTGGACTGCAGCGAGACTTATTCAAGCGTATGCAAGTTGACCCCAGAAGCCTTATTCTTAGTGAGTTTGCTCCAGATCAAACAGCGCGTGCTTGGACTTACGCACATCGTAATAGATTGATAGCCGCCATATCTCAAGCTACTGTAGTTATAGAAGCTCCTAGCAGCAGTGGTGCGCTGATTACTGCAGAACACGCACTGCACTTAGGTCGTAAGCTCTATGCTATACCCGCGGACTTAAGTAAGGAGAGTTTCAAGGGTTCTAATAAATTATTAGCAGAGTCTAAAGCACGACCTATATATTCTTATGAGGGACTTGCCGAGATGCTGGACTTGAACGTGACCACTCAAGATTTAAGAGTTAATGCTCCGGGCGCCAACCCTATTCTTAATGCCATGGATCTTGAACCAGTTAG
>CAYPGT010000093.1:0-5004 GCA_964410425.1 uncultured Gammaproteobacteria bacterium | reverse complement strand
TACAACGGCTTTAAGGTTTTATAAGTTCACCTTCTTATCATGAAAAGTGAACTGTAGAGAGGCTGTTTTTACTTCTTGTCACTAGCATCTCCAATGATACTGCCATCGCTATCTTTGGGATCAGAAACAAAATCTTTCATGATACTCCGCGCTTTGCTCCATACTGCATCTTCAAGATGCTTAAAAGCGATATTATCAGCCTCTTCACCTCTAATAATAGTTCTATCAATGACTTCACCAATTAAAGCATAGACACTTGTCCGTTCAAACGAACTAAGGATTTGCTCAGCTGCTGCCTGAGCTGCATTGTAAACTCTTTTAGCTAATTGTTCATCAGCATCTGAAAGTTGAATCGATTCATCGTTATAATCAGTCATGCAGAAATTACCAAGCATATTTGCTGTAAGCATTCTTCTAAGGATTGTTCTAGCTTGAGTTTGATCACCATCAGCACCAAAGGTTACTGTTTCTCCAAAAACTTGTTCTGCAGCCCTGCCACCAAGAACAGATACAAGCTTTTTAAGCATACTATTTCTATCACCTAATAATTCATCATCATCTGAAACTTTTGGTTTAACAAAACCCAAAGCTTGTCCCGTAGGTTCAAAACATATTTCAACGAATTCTGTACCACCCGTTTTACCAGTAAGATAGTGCCCAATTTCATGTATAGCAACGGTTCTAAGAGCTTTATCCGTTGGTTTAACTCCAGTTCTCATTCCTACAGAGACTTGTCTAATAGCATGTTCTATATCTTGCATATTAATTTTCTTCTTCCCTGCTTGAAGCGCAATTACAGCGGCTTTATCTATTACTGACTTGAGTTCCGCTGGGGAGAAGCCAGGTGTTTGCTCAGCTACTACCATTGGATCTATTGATTTAACCATTTGACCAGCTTCTACTTTTCTATTTATATATAGCTCTAATATATCTCTCCTTTGTTCCGCAGTAACTGGCTTAACAACTCTAAGCTCATAATCAAATCTTCCAGGTCTCAATAAAGCCGGATCCAATACCTCTGGTCTATTGGTCGCTGCAATAACTATGATATCGCTATTGTCTTTAAAACCATCCATTTCAATTAAGATCTGATTTAAAGTCTGTTCTCGCTCATCATTACCGCCAGAACTACCTTGACCGCGTTGTTTTCCAACAGCATCCAATTCATCAATAAATATTACAGCTGGATTATTTTCTTTCGCTGCCGCAAAAAGATCTCTTGCACGCTTAGCACCCTGTCCTACAAATAACTCAACAAATTCTGAACCACTTACACTAAAGAATTTGGCACCAATTTCTCCAGCTATGGCTTTTGCCATCAGTGTTTTACCAGTACCTGATGGTCCTGTTAATAAGACTCCTCTTGGTATAGTAGCTCCGACTGAATTAGTTTTACGTTTCTCTAATAAATCAACAACTGATCTCAAGTGCCTTACGTTTTCTTGATTACCACGTACATCAGAGAAGCGCACATCCGATGTTATAGGATCAAATTTTTTCTTTTTTAGTATAGAAGAAATACTTCCTTCCTTACCGGACTGTTTTGCAACTTCGTTGATAATAAACATTATAATTAACGCCCACATTAAATCAGGACCGAAATTCATGAGCATGTCATAGAAAACACTTGTACCTGATGCTTCTTTCACATTTATATATATTGGAATCGGACCAAGGTCTTTTAAACCTCTTATTAATTTCTGATGCTCGCCACTATCCTTCGGTATTGGTAGAAGTAAGATATTGTTATTGGTTAAAGTTACTTTATAAAATGGACTAGGATTTAGTTTGGGATCATAACTATAGTCAACTGTTTTAACTTTGCCTAATCTTACCTTTACGAGAAGGTCATCTACGCTAGGTATTATTACTTGATTCCTGCTATCGGTGAACTCATCAACAACAACTGTCCTACCCTCTTGATCGCGAGCAAGCTTGGGATCATAAGAAATCTTAGTGTCACGAGTAGCACAACCAAACACCAACGGAGATAACATCGCTACCATCAAAGCTCTTGCTCCACTAAGTTTAGCGGCACCCGGCTTAGAGCTACTAACAGCCACTATCTCTGAAGGAATACTTGAAAATAAATTCGCAAGAGCTAATTTCATTCCTTATTATTCTAGCAAGTTTATCTTGAAATTCAATAAAATTCCCAATACCTCTGACTGTAAATTAGTTAAGCACTTAACTAATTTGATTTACGACACAAGAATCACTGGAATCTCACCTTTCTTAGCAATTTTATAGCCCAGAGGGAGTCTAAGACCAGGATTAGGATCACCTGGAGCTACTGGTGGATCATCATCATTACCTTTTCTATCCTCCAAGGTAAATTTAGCTGTCTTAAAATGACGACTAACAAATCCCAATCCCAATGGATAAAGAGTTTTATCGTATCCGAAATAAAAGCCTTTTAGTTGCTCTGCTTTTTCGCGACTAAATCCATGTTTTTTGATTTCTTGAGCACTATAGTAAAAAACAGGCCCCATTCGCTCCTTATGATAAAAGAGATTGGTGGCATCTGTCTCTGCTCTTGGTGTTAAGGTGAGAACAATTTGTTTATTGAAACTACTCTTAGCCATTTCTAGAGGTATTAGGCTTGCTAAGTTTATATCGTTATGCTTTGGCAAATTAATTTCCAATTCATTATTCGCTCTAAAGTATTCTTGCGCAGCATAAGAGAGTTCTCTTTGAACATTGTTCATAAATCGAGGTAATTTATTACTATATTCATTAATAGATAAAGCAATTAAAGCTAATGCAAAACCATTATGCGCAGCAGATCCGCTCCTGTTGGTTCGATCTAAGGATTGTAATCTATTCACCATAGTTTGTTTAGCTTCGTTATTAATACCGGATGATTTATTAATAAAATCAATTTGGGTTTTCAGTTTATCTGCTGAGTCTCCAAAAAAATATTCATAGCCAGCATACGCAGTACCAACTCCCAAAGATTGTAATAAGCGAATATAGGGCTTCAATTCATTAGGAATTTTTTTACGCCATCCCCTCTCTTTAAGAAGAACCGCATCTCTAGAAACATGTCCATCTATAATTAATTCTCTTCTAGCTAATGCATCTTTTGCTTCTAAGCTAGGTTTGTCCCCAAGACGCCCAATCTCTTTAAAAATATGATAAGCATCTTCTATCATATTAGTTTCTTTCTTACTAAGTACTTGGTCACCCCCAAAAGCAGCCGTAGCCTTCCCTAAATCCCAACCACTTTCTCCTGTACTAAAATCTGCTCTCGATAAATTCTTTAAGGTTGCATCATTAGGCTTAAGACCCTCCTGCTCACAACTCTCTAAATATCTATCTGCGACTTCCAATCTTTCTCTGCCAGGGTTATTCAAAGGAGCAACGAACCAGGTTAGAGCCGCGGTTCCACAATTGCGTAAAAAACCTCTTCGACTAGTATCTAAATCAAACATTTTATTTACGTGAGAAAGAAAATCTAATTTTCGTCTACCCTTCCTCTTGAATTAAATTCTAATCTTGCTCCCGGGGCGTTTTCAGTTGCACAGATATTGAATTGATTAACCAAAGTACTGAGCCTAGACTGACCAGTTGGTCTTGTACACGGCGGTTTTGCATGGAGAACTCTCATAAACCTTGGTAATTTAAATCTCGATCTAGCGCTAAAAGAAGGAACTGGGTTTCTTGGGCTGAGCTCAAAAGCAAAAGAAGAAAGTTCTTTGGCTTCTGATCTTTTTCTTTCAAGGCTTTCGCAAAATTTGCTTGTTACAAAATCTATGTAATCTCCAATTGTGTTCATTCCACCGTTTATCTCTGATCCAAGCTGCTTAAGCTCCTGATCTGCTTGAATCAACTTGCGTAACTCAGATAGTCCAAGTGATCCTTCTCTATCATATTCATATGCAATCAGCGGGTGAACTAATGAAACAAAAGTATCTCTATCAATCTGAGAATGACCAGAATCTTCATACAATTGTTGAAAACTTGTATCTAGTTTGAGATTAGTTCCAATGTTTGAACTACAGTAATCATTCAGCATGTCACGAATAATCTGCAGAGCGTGATCTCGGAAGGCTGGTATACGAGCATCAGGAACAAGAGTTTCGTTATAAGGAATTTCATTCAAACGGTATAAATCTCCAGAAGATAACCTGGTAGGACTTTCGCCGCGCATTCCGATACTAGTATAAAAATTATCCAACATCTCAGATCTAGATAATAACATACAATGAAATTGCCGTCAAGCTGTTTTTTAGCCTTACCAGCTATTACCCTTGTTATAGAAGCTAAATCAGGCTCTATAATATTAAACTTCATAAAAGTACTTAACTATTAAAATATACAAGATGAGATGCTGATGCAGGACGGCGCGGTCTAGCATTTACTTCTATACCTGCAAGATACTTAGCCTTCTCAAGAAGCCTTGCTTTTAGTGCATCATCGATTGCTTGCTCTACATCTCTGTTAGCGATTCCAAGATCAGCACCTAATTTTCTTATTCTTACTGCGATGAGACTTAACTGTCGAGCACAATACTCATCATGAGCAGAGCCAAAGCTGATACCATAAATGCGAAGATCCTTTAATGCATCGACAAACGCTCTTGGCTTACCTTCCAGTCTCTCATCTATTACAGGGTAGAGTTGACCCATACTTTCTTCTATCGCTTCCCTTCTTCTATACGCACCAGGATTTGCATTAAATTTCTGTCTTCCTGACTCTCTCAATGTATCCGCTTCTTCGATAAGACTATTCACCTCACTGACACCATGTTGTTTGGCTAAACTCCGGACTCTCTCCCTGGCAGATTCAATTTGCCGATCATAGAATTTACTATCTCCAGGAGAACTCGATGGTAATTTAATGCCATAGTTTGCAAGATTTCTGACAGCTCCGTCTAACTCTCTTAATCCACCCCCTATGATACTGGCTTGATTTTTTACTGAAGATACACTTCTAACCATAATTACCTCCCTACTGAAACATTTGCCAAAGGCTTAAACTTCACAATCTTAAACGGTGGCT
>CAYPGT010000092.1:0-5061 GCA_964410425.1 uncultured Gammaproteobacteria bacterium | reverse complement strand
ATTGCGAGGAACGAACGAAGTGAGTGACGTCGCAATCCAGTCTAATTTATAAATTTATGACTGGATCCCGACGTCGCCTGCTTCGCAGGCTCCTCGGGATGACGAAATTAAGATCATTTTATAAATCAATAATTAATCTCTATCAGTGTATCTTTATACTTCGCTACTTTGCCGCGGCAAATATTGCTATAAAGCTCTTGTAATCGAGTGGCTATCGGTCCTGGCTTACCATCACCTAAGGTGTAGTGATCAATAGAACCTATCGGTGCTATCTGTGCGCCAGTGCCACAGAAGAAAGCTTCCTCTGCGATATAGAGCTCACTGCGATCTATCTCCCTGACTTCTACTTCATAGCCAAGTTCTTCTGTAGCTAATTGTATTAAGAATCTGCGAGTGATACCTTCAAGAATATTCTCAGTAACTCCACAAGTAATTAGCTTACCGCCACGAACAATAAATAAATTCATCGCCGAACCTTCAGCTACATGACCTTCCTCAGTAAGGTAGATAGCATCATCATAACCAGAAAGATGAGCAGTAGCTTTAGAGAGAGCGGTGTTGACATAACTACCATTAATCTTGGCACGAGCAGGAATAGCATTATCAGAGAGTCTGCGCCAGCTGGATACTTGAACAGAGATGCCCTTACTAGTGTCAAGGTAGTCACCCAAATCGATTGAGGTAACCACGAAGCTATCCTCGTCAGCGCCACCGATAACATTGGGTCCTATACGCTCGCAAGCCTTAAACCAACTGGGTCTAATGTAGGCATCATTTTGCGGTTTATTTTTTTTGAGTAGCTCGATGATGATATTGGTCATCTCTTCTACGTTGTAATAAGGCTGCAGTCTAAGAATTTTGCAACTCTGTAAAATTCTTTCCAGATGTTCACGCACATGTAAGACATAAAGTTTTTTCTGCTCGGCGTTCCAGTAGGCACGGATTCCCTCAAACACCGCCGTACCGTACATAAACGCATGAGTCATGACAGGAAGGCGCGCGTCTTGATATTTCAAGAAATCCTTGCCAAGAAAGGCGTATTCGTGGATGTTAATAGATGGATTTTTAGCCATAAAATAAAGTATAGCGTATAAGGGTTTACAGATAATTGAGTGAAAGGCTATTATGTGATTGATGAAAGCTTTTCCTACAGCAGCAGAATTTAAATTTCCTGTCTTAAAGCAGATATTTAATGCAATCCCTGGATTGTTTAACACTAAGACTCAGCCAGCTCAGTTACTTGATCAGCAAGAGCTAAAAAAAATACATCATCCTTGTGCTCGTAATTGGGGTATTGAGATTATTCATGTTTCTCCTGGTGATGTGACCGCTAAGTTAACGGTGCGATCGGATCAAGCTAATGCTTATGGTTCAGGTAGTCCTGAAGATCCCCACTTAACTTTTGGACCAGTGATTACTGCGCTTGCTGCTGCTGCCATGGCAGCAGCAGCACAAACTAATCAGCTCGATCCAAATCAAGGTAAGGCCGTTACCGCAGAGCTTCTTCAGAAATTTGATGAGGGGGTGCCTATAGGCTCTCAGTTAACTGTTAATGCAAGAATTATTGGTGATGAAGAGAAGAGGTCTCCTGTTAAAACAGCTGTAGCTCTTGTTAAAAACTCGGCAGGGAAAATTATTTCTAGATCTACAGCTAAGTTTGCTATGGTTCCTTAGGGAAGTCTATTATTTGCTAGAATACTCCATTATGAATCCTCGCACACTTTATTCATCTTATGGCACAGCCTTAATTCTTATAGGCATAGTTGGCTACTTTCTTACTCATGCTAAGTCTGCACTGATTAGTGGACTGGCTACTGGTGTCATTATGATTGTGCTTAGTACTTTGGTTACTAGGTTTAAGATCGTTCAATTAATCGCTAAGATTTTTAATGTACTATTCCTTGGAGCTTTTGCCTGGAGATCTACTTTAGTAATGAACGCGCTTGCTGCTGGTAATAACGAGAAACTTATTCCAGCTATATTACTTTCTTTAATGGCATTAATCAGTGTTTGTACATTGGCGGTTAGTATTCTTAAACCACCTCTTAAAAATATTCAGTAAGTTATTTCCATTTAATGGAGCATCCAGCGGACGGTAAAGCTTCGAAACTTACTTTATCAGCTTTCAGCAAATCATTAATAGCTTTCTCTAAATCTTCAAAACGTGCATGATAAGCAAGTTTGTACTCAGCAGAAATTTTCTTATAAACAAAAATATCTGGCGTACACACTGCACCAAAGTTCTGAGCAACCTCTTGGCTCTCATCAAATAAATATGGGAAACTAAACTTATGATCTTTAGCAAACTTAACCATGTTCTCAGGACTGTCTTCCTGACGATAATCTGGATCATTAGCTGAGATAGCAATCCAGCTCACTTGATTCTTAGTTTTCTCTGCTAGTTTGGAGAACTCATCAATGATACGCACTACATAGGGGCAGTGATTACATATGAACGCAATCACGGCGATATCGTGCCGGAGATCGGCATTAGATATATGGTGCTTGCTGACTGTGTCAACTAGGTTAAACTCTACTAGAGCTTTGCCATATTCTAATTCGTGTGATTCAAGTAGCACCATATTACATCAACGTAAACAAACTAAAAAGAAATTTCATTAAGACCAAAGTTAGTATCAGTGGTGGTAATAAATAAATAAGTAAGGCTCTCACCTTTGAGATCTCACAAGCGCGAGAGATGGCTATTAGATTAAGGTTGAAAGCCCAGGTGATGATTATGAGCTTAAGGAAACCAGCGAGTATAAGATTGCTTTCAGCAATAATTGCTATAGGGGCAAGGAAGATGAAAGGCAGGTTAGCGAAAGCTAGTAAGACTAAGAAGCGTGGATAATCACTGATTCTAAGTTTGAAAATAAAAGCGATTAAGAATATTAGGCTAGAAACAATCAACCATGAACTTAAATAGCCAATCACAGCAAAGCTGGAAGCCCCTTCATTGTTAATCAGGGCTACTACTACCAGGACTAAAATTCCTTGCAGTATTAGGCTTGGGCTATAATTTATGGCAAGCTGCTTTAATGTAGCATCAGGCCGAAACAATACTCCATAAACATTTTGGAAAAGAGACATACAATAATTATAGACATTGGCAACTCAAGAGTGAAGTATTATTTGGGTGGCACAACTAAATACGACTTAAAGAGTGTTCATTTAAGCTTAGAACCTGGATATAGTCATATAATTGATTGTTTTATTATTGCAGCGAGACTTAATATCGCAGAGAAGTTCTTAAATACAGATGAAGTCGAAGAGTTTTTTTCTCATGCTAATGTTCAGTTGGAGAATTGTCATATTTTTGATTCTACAAATAGCTCACCTTTGACCAAAGGTTATGCAGGTTTGGGCGCAGATCGTATTGCTAAGCTTGCTGGAGCTTTGGCTATGTTTCCTGATACCAATATTATGCTGATGGATTTTGGTACTGCTACTACTTTGAATCTGGTTAATAAGAACCATGAGTTTATCGGAGGCTTTGTGCATTTGGGTTTGCAGGCTCAAATCGAAGCTATTCCAGAGAAATTACAGGGCTTCCCCAACTATACTGAGACTGAAGCTTTTAAAAATTTAGTTGCTGGTGTTAATTTAACAGAAATATTTCCTGAAGAATCTGCTGCTAAGGCTGTGATAGAAGGCGCTTATAGAGAGCATTTGGCGATGATTCAATATTATAAGACTTATGCTTCAGAGAAGTTTAAGAGAGAGAAATTTATTAGTATAGCGACTGGAGGGAATGCAGGGATTTTCGCCAGTGAGTTTGATGAGAGTGTGGATAGTAGAGAGTTGCTGGAGAGTTTTGTGGAGAACCACTTAACTAAGAAACCATCTCTCGGGAAGCTCTGAAAACAATTCGACATTTGGACAAGCTGAGTAAATGGACGAGAGTTGTCTCTCTTTGTGAACGTAAGTGAGCAAAGAGAGACCTCGAGTCCCACGAAGCTTGTTTGTCGAATTGTTTTCAGAGTGCTAAAGTTTTAGATATACCCATATTTTTACAAGGGCTTAAACCCTAGAATCGTCTCTGGCTCTGGTTCAGACCATATCAGCATACGATCATTATTCTCAAGATCCTTATAAAAAGTAGCTCCAGGAAAAATAGACTCTAGCTTGGGTCTTTGTCCTTGTCCAAACTCAAACGCCAGAAACCCATTCTCCTTAATCAAGCTCTGGGATTGCTTCTTGATATGTTCATAAGGGAAGCCAGTGAGAGCATGTTTAGGTTCATGTTTGAGTTCAGGTTCTAGTTTAGAGTAGTCTTCTTCAGAAACATAGGGAGGATTAGAGACTATGATGTCAAAGTAAGGTGGAGCTCCTTTCATGACTGGGATAGCTACTGGTGAAGTAGAAACTCCTAAGAAAGGATCGAGATAGTCGCCCATCACTAACTCTAACTCTGCATTGTAACGCTTGGCATTGATAGCAGCGACACTGAGAGAAGCTCTGGAGATATCCGATGCGTAGACCTTTGCGGCTGGTAGAGCGAGCTTCAGGGCGATGGCGATGCAACCAGAACCCGTACCTAGATCAAGAATAGTTGGCTGATAAATCTTGCGTTGTTTGATCTCATCTAGAATGATACCTATAAGTAATTCAGTCTCAGGACGCGGGATGAGTACATCAGAATTAACGAAGAGCCTCAAATCACCGAAGGGAGCCTCTTCCAGCAGGTAAGCGAGAGGTATTCTTGCTTGATTACGTTTGTCTCTAATGGAATAAATTTTTGCTAATTGGCTCTTAGTGATGTGTAACTCGGGCTCTGAGACAAGTTCTGAAGAGCTAATGTTTAGTACATGCTCTAGAATTATGCGTGCTTCAGCTTCAGGCTCGGCTATCTTGAGGCTGGATTTAAGTTCTTGGTAAATGTTTTGTAGTGTTGCAGCCACTACTTAATGATAAAAGGTTAAGACCGACTTTATCTTTATTTTATAATCGGTGATACTTAATTATCTATTAAAAAGCATTGATTTTATTGACCTTTCCTGTATTATGATAATTCAAGACAAGATATACAGAAAATTGTTAAGATAAGTATTGACAAGATAG
>CAYPGT010000091.1:0-5077 GCA_964410425.1 uncultured Gammaproteobacteria bacterium | reverse complement strand
ATCTCAGCAAGTATTTTACGGTTAAGCGTAATATTAGACTTCATCAAACCATTAATCAAACGGCTGTAAGAAAGACCTTGAGCTTTAGAAGCTGCATTAATCCTTTGAATCCATAGACCACGGAAATCTCTTTTCTTCTTTCTACGGTCAGTATAAGCTCTCTTGAGAGAACGCATCATTGCCTGCATAGCAGCCTTGAAGAATGTTCCACGTCCACCAGCAAAGCCCTTAGTTAATTTAAGAACTTTCTTGTGTTTATTTTTATTTACTTTGCCTCTTGTTACTCTCATTATTACCTCGCGTATTTTTTATATGGAAACATAGCCATAACATTGTTCATTTGTGCGTCACTAACGCTACCTTCTGGCCTTCTCAATCTAAGCTTATGTCTAGCCGACATATGAGCATTTATGTGCTTAATTCCAGATTTTTTATAGCTCACTTTGCCGTTGGCACTGAGTTTATATCTTTTTTTGGCTGATCTATTAGTTTTTTGCTTAGGCATAGGTGAGAATTCTAGCACGGTCTAACATTAATACACTATTAAAAAAATGGCTCCAGAGCCATTTTTTAGCAGATTTTAAGCTCATCGAGTATCGTATATATATATACGCTATAATTGTATGGCGATATTAGTAAAACTAATATCTACACATAAGAAATAAGGAGAAATATCAGCCAAGAACTGAACAACTCAGTCGGTATTGGCCGTACTGCTGTATTTAACAGCGGTGCGGAGACGGCTACGCCTATCAAAAATATTTTTGATGAAATTGCCAAGGAAGACTTAGTGAAAAGTAAGTTAAGTGATGCAGCTAATCAAAATATAAATATTCACAAGGGTCTAAGAAATGTAATGAAAATCGAAGATCAGCCCATCATTAAACTCATTAATCTTGATTTAAGCTTTGCCCGCATTGGAACAATCTCACAAATTCTTCGATTCTTTTTATCTGCTTTCACTGGCTCTTCAAATACTAATGACCCACACACTACCAAAACTCGACACTTGGACGTATTGGATGATTTCTTACATAAATTAAGGCAGCAATCACAATATTCCATTCATGCACAACCTGGACTGAGCTTAAGAGATCCAGATGATATTACTTCAGATACAGTTGAAAACATGGTAGCCGCAAAACTAGGTGGAACAGTTTATAACTTCCATGCTTTTATCGCACCTTGGATTGGAATTTTTAAAATGTTTTTTCCCTATAGCGAAAATCCTTTAATGGGTCTGTTACCTCGACTTGTTGACTCTGCTGATAATGCCATGGGTAAATTAACCAATATTTTCTGGAATATGAGGCGTATAGGAAAAGCATTTGTAGCCTACGATGGTGGTATCAAATCTGCAGCCTTAACTACTAAACAAAATGAGGTTCGAGACGTTATAAATTTTTATTGGAATCAGTATGTAAAAAAATATCTTAGTCTTTTATATCGAAGTGTATTCAAACCTAATGACCTTAGCCCCATTACAAACCTAAACTATATTCTTACAGATGAAGCTGAACAAAGAATCAAGAGGGTTAAAAGTGAAATGTGGAATAACTTTAAGAACAATTGTAAGTCCATTATTGCTGAAACTTATAGTTGCGCTCATGAAGGTGGATTGAGTAAGAAGGTCGGTGAAGAGGAACCTCAAAATCAAAAATGGTACGTGCGCATGAAGATTATCAGCAAGTGCTTAGGTTTACCAGCAGGCTCACTAGGTGCAGTATTTAACGGGCTTGGCATCGGATTAAATTTAATCGGCAGTGTATTTAATGTTAAAAGACTCAGGGCGTTTTCTGACAAGTGTACTGATTGGGCAAACGCATTAATGTCCCTAGTTTACTTAACAGGGGAAGTACCAGCTAACTTAAACGAGTATATTCGCAAGAAAAAATACGAAGGAATAATAGATAAAAGAAACCTTGCTGTATTCGCAACAGGTGTACTCGGTATGCTTAATAGAATTAAGATCCTCCCAATACTTAGTAATTTACTGAATATCACTGGAATTAAACCACTACTGGATCGATTCGATAAGCCATTAAGACACTGCTTCCTATTATTCTTCTCATATAATAGATTAGTACTACATTCATCAGAGAAAGAAAGAGAAAAAGAAAAAGCATCTCATCAAGAATTAAATGAATCACGCAGACATGATAATTTATGGTCTCATATCACTCTACCTATTCGTGTATTGATGGCAGATGAACAAGTATCCTACTCCCTTAAACCAGAATCCGAGATGATTCCAGACGATATTGAATCACAATCTTTTGCACAAGCAGCCTAGATTGATGCCTCTATACGCCCCACAACATCGTTTCTACTATTATAAATTGCCCTATCAATTTGTATTAGATCCTTTCCTATCCATCCCAAAGCTTCTGTAAAAGCAAGACTAACTGCCGCCTTAGCTCTACTAGAACCATCAATAATCTTAATCACTAAGACCTCATGCTTTTGAATATTAGCTATCATCATTAAACCTTCTGCACCTCCTTTGGCAATTAAGTTTGATGATTTCTGCATTAATAGTGAATCAATTTGCTTAGTACCACCAATAATGAAAGGATAGTCTCTCATCGCTTGAATTATCAATTGATACGCTGGATCATAAAGCATGTTGGTAAAAATTTCCACCATCTGTTTTAAGCTTAGATAAAAAGTTGGAACGCCACAACCATCTATAGCAATCTTGGAGAGCAATTGAGAAACATCTAATGTCGTATTCCTACTAAGTCTGAGGAGTTCGTTGAGTATTGCTTGCTGAAGTGGGTGCTGTAAGCTGTAGTAGTTCTTAATATCCCAGCCTTGTTTTTTGCATGCTGCAAGCATTAAAGTATGTTTACCAGAACAGTTGTGTTTGATCGGCGAGTCAAGCTTATGATGTGGAGAAGAATAAATACCACAATGCAGTTCAGCTTCCTTGATATCAAACTTATGCATCAATGCTTTAACCTGCTGCAATTGCTCAGGCTCAGCATTGTGAGAGGCTGTAGCCATAGCAAGCTCAATATCAGATAATCTCACATCGAGTAATTCTTGAGAAACCTTGGTTTGTATCGGTTTAATAATAGACCTAGTAAAACAAGAGAACTCAGCATCACCCCAAGACTGCTTTAATCCTGATTTATCGGCAAGCACAGCTACACCGTAGTGAATACTTTCTACTGCCTCACCTCTATAAACTTTAGCTAATTCTACTTTGTCTATCTCCTTACCTCTTTAGCTTTCTAGCTTCGTACCCTTTAATATACCTGCTATTATTTATTTTATATGCCACGCAACTTGCTTATTGTTTTACTCTTGTTCTTCAGCTTAACACCTATCGTTAAAGCAGAGGAAGTCGATCCTGTTGAAACCGTGTTTCAAGATATTTATGATGCCTGGAATGCACATAACGCTGACAAACTATTCTCATATTATAGTAAGAGTTTCGTTACTGGAGATGGAATTAATAAGGATGAATACAGAGAATTAACTGAAAAGTTATGGAAAACTTACCCTGATATCAAGATAGAAAATCAGAAAAAAACCATTCGCAGTCAAGACAATTATGCAACCATTTCTGGCATCGATTTTTTCTATGGTACGAGTGCAGAACCCAATGAAGATTTGAAGAAGAATGGTACCCTAAATGCTATCTCTCAAGGACAAACTTTCTTACAAAAATATGGCAAGGAATGGAAGATAGAGTCAGATAGTATTAATTTTGAGCTAGTAACTGTTTATTATGGCAATGCTAAAGAATACCTTGATGAGCATCAAATTTATTTCAGCAGCCCAGAGCAAGTTAAAGCTGAAGATCAGTACTCTGGCACCCTATATTTTATTCTACCTGAAAATATCACAGCTACTGCAACTATTAATAAAGAACTGATTCAAAAACCAAACGATGACAGCATAGAAGAATCGTTCCAAGTAGTTAATGACCATAAACTTGAAAGATTATTCACAGCAAACGATACAAACCACAACGAGCTTGTGAGTGCGACTATAATTCTTTCCAAGGGTATCATTGAGCCTAAATTAGATGGGATACTCTATATATCTAAGCGAGTTAATGTTTTATCAGAGACCAAGAAAGCTAACCCTGAAACCATTGTGAACAAACCTTTTGCTACAGCAAAAACGTCTAACGCAGTCAAAGATGAGAAGAAAGCTTCAGAAGCTGAAATTAAAAAACTAGAACTTGAGACAGAAGAATGAGCCTAGAGCAAGACCTAGAGCAATATTTATCCAAATTATCTGCGAATTATTCAAGCACCAAACTTGCAGTAGCCTGTTCTGCAGGGATTGATTCTTTATCACTCTTAGCAGCATTACGTGACTTAGTTAAAGACTTGCATTGCATTCATTTAGATCATGGACTCAGAGCTGATTCACATCAAGCTAGAGAATTTCTTCAAGCTTACTGCAAAGCTCATAATATTCATTTCATCGTAAAAGAATTGCAACCTGGAGAGCTTAAAGCTACTGAAGAAAGTGCCAGAGAAGCTCGCTATGATTTTTTCAAGACGGCTTGTAAAGAGCACGGTATCAAAGATTTATTTCTAGCACATAATCTTAATGACCAAGCTGAAACAATTCTTTTCAGAATTTTCAGAGGAACTAGCACCAACGGTCTTCAGGGCATTCCGACAAGCAGGGAACTGCTAGATAGCATTACCATTCATCGTCCCTTATTAAAAACACCAAGAAAAACTATTGAAGCCTACGCTAAATCAAAAAATATTAACTTCATAGAAGATAGTTCTAATGATGATTTGAAATATTCACGTAATCGCATCAGGAAACTGATTATGCCTGAAGCCGAAATTATTAATCCTCAATATCTGAACAACATGCAGATACTTTCTGAATTGATTAGCGAAGAGCAAGAATTAATCAACGCTGTCACCGATGCTGCCATACTTGAATTAGGGAGCCTACCCTGGAAGCTCGATCAATTTAAAACTTTTAAACGTGCTATACAACGAAAAATGCTAGAAAGAACTTTTACTACCAATATTACTTTTGTAACTGTTTTCTTAGATGCCATTAAACAAGGTGGCTTCCATCGTATTAATTTCAC
>CAYPGT010000090.1:0-5368 GCA_964410425.1 uncultured Gammaproteobacteria bacterium | reverse complement strand
TTCTTTCTCTGATATAGTAGCTTTGATAACTATTAATATTGAGATTGGTGCGGATTTAGGTTTAATGAGCATTTGTATTCCTTACGCTGCGCTTGAAGACATCATTATGACTTTGACACGTCAGTCAAGTTATCGCAATGATAAAACAGCCACAGAAGACTCTAAGGATTTTATTATCACCAAACTTTCTGTAAGTCCTTTACCAGTGAAGATAGTTTTGGCACGTGGGGAGCTTAATCTAGAAGATTTAATGGGCTTGCAAATCGGTGATGTTATTAAATTCAATACGCAACTTAACGAGAAATCTGAGATCTGGATAGGCGAAGAACTTAAGTTCCTCGGCAGACCAGGACAGGTTAACAATAACTTTTCAGTAGCTATAAGCGAAGAGTATAAAGAAGTCTAGTTAAAAAGATAGGTGAACACCCCTATCTATATCAATAACCTTTATTTTGAATCCTTGTATTTATAAGGGAAACTAGATGACTAGTGCTGTTAATTTAAAAAGCCAGCCGGCTAGATTAAAGTTTTTTGCTACTATGGCCAAAACTGATTTAGCGCGCGCTGCAAATTCGAAAAAACTTATTGAGCAATTAGAGAGATTAGAAAAATCAAGTCTTGGCTTTGAGCAGATAGCTTATCGTATAGTTATAGTAAATTTAAAAACACCTAAGAATGAAAAAGCACATGGACTTTTAGATGAGGAACTTACAAAGCTGAACTCTGATACTCATCAGCAAATCAAACTCTTAGAGTATATTTCCAAAGTAGAAGATACTATAGTACATAGTTATAAAAACTATTCAAGAATTAATATCCAAGATTTAGAGTTATCCAAATATGTAGATAGCTCAAATGCTGATATAAAACTAGATCATGATTTTTCTAGTCTCAAAGTCTTAGCCCCAGAAGTTTATAAGAGAGCTATAACTATGATGAATCAATCAGGTGTTTTGAAAATTCTGTCTAAGTTAGATCCTGAGACTAAGCCTCACCTTGACTCTGCTGAGATACAAAAAGTTTTCAAACTTTCTCAAAAACTGGAATTTTATGCATCAACCCTTCGTAAGCAATCTTTTCATGAAGCAAGTTGTTTATTGGAGAGTTTAAGATCTAAGATTCATAAAATAGCAGAACATAGCTCCAGTATTCATCAATTTCAATCAAAACTTGCACAACCGAGTGATGCTGATAATCCAAAGATGTTGAATTTAGCAGTATCTGGTTTAAAGAAAGACATCACTGTCTTGCATGAAGAGATTCAGTCTTTTTTCCATAATTTTGTTGAGCCTTCTAAAACAGTTGACTATGTTGAACTGAATAAATTTGCGCGAATTAATAAGCGGAATAATTTTTTGAGTGGCATTGGTAAAGTTGCTGTCACCTTAATTGTACCAGTATTAGTAGCCTTTATATCTTCGGGCAGTAGTGCTCCTGATAAGGAAACAGATGTTCAAGCTACTGTATCGAGAAATGGTGAAAAAGAAAAATCATCTATATTGGAGTCTGACAAGGCTGCAACAGATACTCAAAGAGTAAAGAATGAAAGCAATATAGAAAAATCGTCATCTAAGCTTTCTGGATTTGGTTCAAGCACTATGGTGCCAGCAGCTGAAATGGGTTCAGCTGGCTGCGTTGCTGGTGAAATTAAGGCGGGAGCTTTGGTTTATACTGCAGAAGCTAAGGTAAGCCCACATCAAACTTTTCTTCTTACCGGTGCATATCAGCATCAAGGTGCTAAGAAAATCGTTTGTTCAAGAACTGGAGTTGTAGACCCAAGCAATCTTGTAACTCAAACTATAACAACAGCTCCTAGCAATTATAAAAAAGGTGAGAGTATTAGTTTGGTACTTGAACCCAATTCTAAAGTCTCAGATATTAAAACCAATAAACCATGTAATTTTAGTCTAAATCAAGGACAAATTACTTTTGAGCAGGATGTGAGAGATGTGACCATAACTTATAAGTTGTTACAAACCAATGAAAACCCTAGGTTCAATCGTTCGGTATTTGTTTTAGAACAAGAGAGACTTAATTCTCAAACTGCTCAATCTTTAAGAGGGCTTGAGGATCTTAGAAGCCAAATTAATCACCCAAGTGATGTTAAAATACATTTGCCACAATATTTATCACCGTTTAAATATATTATTAGTAGTGAATTAGATGATTTGGTCACAGCCATGCCTGGCTTGCAAGAACGTAACCTTTCTTTTCTTAGGTTCGGAGATTGTGATATGCTTGCAAACCACGTGTCATGGGCTTTGCAGGATAGGCTCTGTTGCGCTGTTGGTGTTGGGTATTTAGACCGTAACGCAGACGGTAACATATATGAAGGCGATGCGCATGCTAGATTATTGGTCGCTCATAATAAAGGTTTGGAAGATCACGAACTTACATCGAATTTATCTGCTGCATTTATATTTCCAGAGGGTCAGAGCTTTAGACCAGAAGATTTAAGACAACTTAGAAATCTAGTTGCTCAAATGAACGAGACTAAGAATCAAGAGCATAGAGATCAATTAATGACCGAGTTTGCTAAGGGTCTTGATCTCATTTTACAAAATGATTACTACAAACAATTCCATCCTAAGACGGGAGCTATAGGTGGCGGTATTGGAAGACCTGAAAGTCAATCTGGCGAGGAAACAAAAGATGGTCTTGGTGATACAGCTAAATTTATGGAGCTTGTTAATAATCCATTTTTACTTACTGCGCTTGCTGCATTGAGCACTCTATACGCAACAGGTTTAGCTTCATTAGCTCGCAAGAAGCAATCAAGATCACTCCCATCCTTCACTTATCAACCTTTTATTGTAGGTACTAAAACAATAATAGAGCTGCCTTCTACTCTTAAACAATCACACACTAGGCGCTGGAGGGAGGTTGCAACAAATAATTTAACCAGAGACGCAAGTATTATTGCAGGTTTAGCAAGCAAAAGTTCTTTTAGAAAGACTGGCACAGAAAGAACCGCTCAATTTACTAATGGTGCTAGCTTAGACGCTTCTTTTGTAGATGGCTTAAGTGAGACGAGCTTTGCTTTACTTAAGACTATTAGCTTCTTAAAAGATACACAAGTAAATATACTTCACGGCATCATGAGACCTAATATTCATATGCCAATCGCGATGTTAGTCCCAGAATATAAGCCGACTTGGTATCGCTTCACTAGAGGACTAGAATCTTTACAAGATCAGAATATTTTAAGTACTAGAACAGTAGTTGATTTATTCCGTAAACATTTTGAAATAGCTGCTGAGCGTAAGAAGAAAGAAGAAGACTTAGATTATATAGTTAGGAGAGCTTTTCGGGGCTTGCAAGATCGTGTTGTCAAACCAAAAACGCCAGGACTTTCTACTAACACTAAAAGAACTGCAGGTACTAAGGAGAAACAAGTCAGATCAAATAGACAAAGAGGAGGAGTGGAGTTTGAGTCGCATAGAAACTATGCACCTGGCGATGAATTAAGAATAGTTGATTGGAAAGCCTTTGGTAGACGTAATCCTGAGGATATACCACCAGTAAAAATATTTACAGACGAGGATAAACTCTCTGACAAGCGCAATCATCATTCCATAGGCTTTGTTATTGATTGTCAGACCTTGGCCACTGATCATGATGCAGAATACTTACTTAGTAAGATCGCGGATGTTTTGAAGGCTAGGTGGATGAAATCGAATATAGAACTTGGTGATATTGAGATATATTCTTTTGGGACTCTGGTGAAAAGAATAAGCTCTAAAGACATTGGTGAAATAATGAGCCGGGGTGCTTCTGGTGCTCGCGATTTAATTACTCAAATAATTCAAACTGCTCATGAAAATGCAGTGTATTCTGATTTAATAACTGACTCAGTTATCTCTAAGTATTCATCTGAGGCTCTGCCTGTATCTGCTGATTATAGCCAATGTAACATCTGGACAAATAGGATGGAATTACTTTTCGATCGACTTGAAGGTAAAGAGCTTGCAATAACACCAATGACAAATAAAACACTTGTTGTTTTAGCTGATCGCAATTGGAATAGGTAAGTTTTGTTAACTGAGAACCTTAGCTCTCTCGTGGGCCAAAAAATCCATTTGTCCTCTTAAGCTAGAACCAACTGATTCGATCTGATGATTAGCTTCTTGAGCGCGGGTTGCTTTGAAACTCGCTTGGTGAGCCTGATTCTCTAGTATCCAATCACGAGCAAATTTACCAGCTTGTATATCTGCAAGCACTTCTTTCATGCGTGCTTTAACACTAGCGTCTATAACTCTTGGACCAGAAACATAGTCACCATATTCAGCAGTGTTAGAAATAGAATCTCTCATCTTAGATAGACCGCCTTCGTAAATCAAATCCACGATTAGTTTTACCTCGTGAAGACACTCGAAGTAAGCCATCTCTTCAGAGTAACCAGCTTCTACTAAAGTCTCAAAACCAGCTTTAATAAGGGCTGAAAGACCGCCACAGAGTACAGCTTGTTCACCGAATAGATCAGTCTCAGTCTCTTCTCTAAAATTAGTTTCAAACACACCGGCACGAGTACCACCTATAGCTTTAGCGTAACTAAGTGCAAGTTCCTTAGCTTTACCGCTGATGTTTTGTTTAACAGCGATCAGCGCAGGCACTCCAAAGCCTTGCTCAAAAACGATTCTAACCCTATGACCAGGACCTTTAGGAGCGATCATGATTACATCTACGTCTTCAGGGGCTACTATTTGATTGAAGTGTAATGAGAAACCATGTGCAACTGCTAGGGTTTTACCTTTGCTCAAATTAGGCTTGATCTGTGAATTGTAAACTTGAGCATGTGTCTCATCTGGAAGTAGAATCATAATTAGGTCTGCTTCTTTAGCTGCTTCTTCTACTGTGGCAACTTTGAGTCCAGCAGCTTCAGCCTTAGCCCAACTTTTAGAACCTTTATATAGACCTACTCTAACATCCACGCCACTATCTTTAAGGTTAAGCGCGTGAGCATGTCCTTGAGAGCCGTAGCCGATAATGGCTACTTTCTTGGATTGAATTAATTTCAAATCAGCATCTATTTCGTAATAAACTTTGGTCATAGAGAGCAATTCTAACATGTATATATTGCTAATAACCAGCTAAATTAAACCATTTGGCACGTATTTGAGATTGTCTCGTTCTGATCCCAAGTTAAACTTGTTTCTTAGAAGGTAGATGCCGACACCGCTTGGTGGCACTCCATAACTTTTTTTATAAAGATTTGCTATATATTTGTATGCTTCATCATCGCTTTCTATTGCTTCAATACAAAGCATTTCCTCTTCCTCAATGGATTCTATAAAATTCTGAATTATCCCCTCTGATAAGAACATAATAGGTATATACCCGAGGCTTGGTTAAGGTTATCTTATTTGAA
>CAYPGT010000089.1:0-5402 GCA_964410425.1 uncultured Gammaproteobacteria bacterium | reverse complement strand
CTCAAGGTGTAGCAGGTCCAGCAGGTTCTCAAGGTTCTATTGGTGCAACTGGCTCTCAAGGTGTAGCAGGTCCAACAGGTCCTCAAGGTGCGACTGGTCCACAAGGTCCAGCAGTAGATCAAAACACGATTACACATTTGCCAAATCTAGTTCAAGCTGGATCTACAGGTGTGACTTTAACTCTAAATGGCAACGTTGCGATTGAAGGTATTGTGACATTAAATGGTACAAGTTTAAATCTAGTAAATGGCACAACTCTTAATGGTGCTCTTGCAATGGATGTGGCTTCAAGTGCTGAACTTGATACTTTGTCAAACACACTTATACCAAATGAAAGATACATAGATGTAAGTGATACTAACGTAGTCGTTATTAGTAACAACAACAATAATACTGATGTTATTACTGAAATAAGAGGCGGCATTAATGGTCAACTAGTAACGTTTACTATGGATCCATTAAGTATCAATACTGTTACAATCATTGATAGCGATTCTAATACAGCGAATCATATCAATTTACAAGAAGGTCTTGGTTCACCAGATGGAACAATAACATTTACAGCAGGAGATACTCTTCAACTGATAAATATTAATGGTTCATGGTTCCAATTAAGTATCTCTAATAACAGCAATTAATTTGCAGGTATATTCAGCTTTTCATAGTAAGTTGAATATATATTTGAGATTAGATAAAGCTCTAGCATAACTGCTAGGGCTTTATTTTTTCATACATAAAAAAAGCCTCACACAGGTGCGAGGCTTTTACATTTTTGGAATTTTATCCACACTTCATCATCGAAGTTTAGTTGTTTTGAGTTTTTTGATTAGCTATCAATTACTCCGTAGCGAACAGTTTGCCTTGCATGATATAGTGCACAGCTGATAGTCCCACTAAAACGTAGACTAGATCTGCAACCATACCAAAACTACCGAACACGATTTGAACTAAATCCATGTGCAGTATTCCGTAAAGAGCCCAATTCAAACCTCCTACTACTAGAAGAATTGAAGAGATCAATTTTATTAAATGCATATAGCACCTCCTTTGAGCTAGTAACTAACAACCTGTTCCTAATCACTCAGGAGCCTGATACTGGTTACTTTCTCTGTTACTATGCTTATACCCCACAGAGGTTAAGAATATGTATTTTTTTTAATTTATCGTGCTGATTTTTGGAGTATTTTGGGTGTAAGCCCCTAATTTAGAGGGGTTTGAGCTAGGGGTTATCCCTTGCTATGCTAATTTTTTTTGGATATGGGTAGTAATTTAATGTAAAATAATATCCATGATTGCAAAAATAGCTGTTTCAGGAAATCCCCTAACTACTCCCGCAGTAAGAACGAAGAGTGCTGGTTCTGCAGATAACGGTCCCGTTCAGCTTGTTGGAAGAGATCTCTCTGAAAGTAATATTCAGAAATTATTGGATCTTAAAGGAAAGGAAGTTGTAATGAATGTTATAACTCCGAATCCTCCAGAGACTTATGCCAAAGGAAGGCATGAAGGCGTTCTTGGAGTATGGCGTAATCCGCAGAATCCAAATAAAGAAGTATATATCAAGATTGGCGATAAGAGTCCAGTGTCATCACTTGTAATTGAGGCGAATATAAGTTCTAAGTAACTTTGTTTCTAAGGCGATTTTTGTTATAGAATTACAGCCATGTCTCGAAACTATCAAATTGGCATACTTGGTTGCGGCACTGTGGGTTCTGGTGTAGTTAAGGTATTGCGTAACCTTGCGAGGACTGACATCACTATCGCTAAGATTTATGTTCGTAGTGAAGCGCGAGCGCAGGAACTTAGTTCTCAACTTGGTTTGGATAAGAAAGTTTTTACTTGGAATCTTGATGATGTAATCGCTAATCCAGAAATAGACCTGGTGGTAGAGCTGATGGGTGGCGTGAAAGACACCAAGGCTATTATTCTTAAGGCTTTGGCTAACGGTAAGGACGTTGTCACTGCTAATAAGGATCTACTGGCGCTTGAAGGTGCAGAGCTGTTTGAGGCTGCTAAAAAACATCAACGCACTATTATGTATGAAGCTGCTGTAGCTGGTGGTATACCGATCATCTCTACGCTGAAGCAAAGTCTCAGAGCTAATAAAATACTGAGTCTTTATGGCATTATCAACGGTACTACTAATTATATTCTCGACACTATGAAGAAGGAAGGAAGTGCTTTCGCTGATGTTCTGAAACGTGCTCAGGAATTAGGGTTCGCGGAGTCTGATCCGACTAACGATGTAGATGGTCATGATGCTGCTTACAAGACGGCGATATTAGCTTCTATTATTTCTGGTAAGCGTGTTGATGTAAATAAAGTTTATCGGGAAGGTATTCGTAAAATTACTCAAACGGATTTTCGTTCAGCTGAGAAGCGTGGCTATGAGATTAAGCTACTTGGCATAATCAATAACACTGATACTAAGTTAGACGCTAGAGTGCATCCGGTGTTTGTGAAGAAGGATAATCCACTGGCGAGCGTGGCTCAGGAAAACAATGCAATCTTAGTTAAGGGTGATGCAGTAGGTATGCTGACACTGATAGGTAAGGGTGCTGGATCACTGCCGACAGCTAGCTCTGTAGTAGGAGATATACTCATGCTGGCAGCACAAGCTCAGAATACGGTTAATCCTAATCCACAATATGTTTGCACGCATAGTGCTTATGCTGAAATGAAAGATATCGGTGAAGTCTCAAATGCTTTCTATGTCAGGGTTTCAATGCACGACAAGATTGGTGTGCTAAAAGACTTAGGTGAAATACTTGCCAAGCATAGTGCCAATGTGAAATTTATCGATCAATACGATGTGCAAGGTACTGAAGCACATGCGGACTTCATTATCGATCCGCTTCCAGAGAAGGAGATGTCTCAGATTGTTAAAGAGATTGCCGCACTGGATTCTATTAAGGGTGTGGAAAGTGTGATTAGGGTTCTATAGGATTTGCACGCTATTTGTGCTTAAGGGTATTTTAATTTTGTGAAATAGTCCCTAATGATAACGGGTAAATCACCCTTAAGTATCATGCATTATAGAATTTGCAGTATAATGATTAATCGTGAACTCAACAACTAAGACCAAAGAAATATCCTCGATGAGACTGAAAAGAACTCATATGTCCACCTCTATTACTGGAGCTTGTGTCGGACAAGAAGTAATTGTTTCTGGCTGGGTAGAGACAGCAAGAGATTTGGGTGGGCTGATATTTATTGACCTGCGTGATCATAGAGGTACTGTGCAGGTAGTCGCCGATCCTTCGAAGAATGCTGAAGTGCACAAGGTGTTTGAGAAGCTTAAGTCAGAATATGTTATTGCTTGTAAAGGACTTGTAACGATTAGACCAGAAGGTTCTGAGAATACTTCCATTAAATCTGGTGCTATAGAGATCTATCCAACTGACGTAGAGATATTGAATACTTCTAAAGCTTTGCCGTTTCAAATTAATATGGCTGATACTGTAAATGAAGATTTAAGACTAAGGTATCGCTATCTTGAGTTGCGCAATGATACTAAGAGAGTGCATTTGATTAATCGTCATAAGATTGTTCATGCCATCAGAAACTATCTGAACGATGAGGGCTTTATGGAGATAGAGACACCGATTCTCTCTAAGTCTACTCCCGAAGGTGCTCGTGATTACTTAGTGCCAAGCCGCGTGCATCCTAATAATTTTTATGCTTTACCGCAATCACCACAGCTATATAAGCAGCTGCTGATGATGAGTGGCTTTGAGAAGTACTATCAAGTAGCTCGTTGTTTCCGTGATGAAGACTTAAGAGCGGATAGGCAGCCTGAGTTTACTCAGATAGACTTGGAGATGGGCTTCGTGACTCAAGCAGAGATTATTACTGCGACTGAAGGTTTGATTAAAACGGCGTTTGAGGCGATTGATATTAAGGTTAAAGCACCGTTCTTGCAGATGACACATGATGATGCTATGAACTTTTATGGCTGTGATAGACCTGACATGCGCTTTGATATGACTCTTGTGGATTTGACTGATATCATGGCAGCATCAGAGTTTCAAGCATTCTCTGCTATCGCTCAGAACGGTGGTAAGGTGAAGGCGATCAATTATAAGGGTGGAGCTAAGCTTAGCCGTAAAGATATAGATGATATAAGAGACCTGGCTATGAGTCCAGAATATGGGGCTAAGGGTTTAGCTTGGATTAGTTATAAGACCTCTGAGTCAGAGGATAAGCCTTATGAACTTCAATCTCCAATCGTGAAGTTCTTTAAGGATGCAGAGTTAGAAGAGATTACTAAACGTACTGGAGCAGAGCTTGGTGACGTGCTACTCTTCGTTGCTGATAAAGCTCCATTAGTACATCATGTATTAGGTAAACTAAGATTGCATATTGCTAAACAGGAAGACCTCTTAGATCCACTAGATATCAAACTTGTATGGGTTGTGGATTTTCCGATGTTTGAATACGATGAGAAGTCTAAGCGTTACAAAGCTAATCATCATCCGTTCACTATGCCGCGTCGTGAGGATTTACATAAGCTAGAGACTGACCCTGCTGGAGTTAAGACTTATGCGTATGACATTGTGTTTAATGGTATTGAGTTGGGTGGTGGATCTCTTAGAGTGCATAACACCGAGATCCAGAAGCGGATTTTTACTGCGCTTGGTATTGATGATGCTACTGCTAAGGATAGATTTGGATTCCTTCTTGAAGCTTTAGAACTCGGCGCACCTCCACACGGTGGTATAGCACTGGGTTTGGATAGATTTGTAATGTTGCTTTCTGGTACGGAAAGCATTCGAGATGTCATCGCTTTCCCTAAGAACCAAGCTGCCGTATGCCCTCTATCTACAGCACCGTCTCGTGTAGATCAAGAGCAATTAGATGAACTATTTTTGAAACTGGTAGAGCCTGAGTAGTTCAAAACCCGCGAAGCTTGTCAGTCGAATTAATTTTTATGATGGTACTTTCTCTAAAACTTCCTGAGAGAAGTTCAAAAGCTCTTGAGTGAATTTATACATGTGCGTATATTGTTTGATTTGATAGGCTATCATCCTTAATCTAGCTTCGAAACTTGGCAGCTCTAGTGGATTAAGTAGAGGGGCGTTAAGTATATTGCTGCCAGCTTCTTCTAGTTCGTAGGCTATGCTGATTCGCGGTTCTGGAGCGCGTTTGGAGGCTTTGCCACCCCAATGTACCACCCAATGATTCCAGAAGAACGCATCACCAGCTTGACCTGGTAGAGCAATTAAATCACTCAGTTCAAAATCCATTCCTGGAGTGAGATTAGCTAAATCCTTATTCTCTCTATTCATTGGTACTAGATACATGCAACCGTTAAGTGAATTAGGATCAGTTAAAGGTATCCAGAGCGAGAGTACTTTGGTTGTGCCATCAGCATTGACAGTCTCTGCGTTGCCGTCACGATGCGG
>CAYPGT010000088.1:0-5548 GCA_964410425.1 uncultured Gammaproteobacteria bacterium | reverse complement strand
CGCCTCGGTTCGTAGCCGAGTCCTCTATCCAGCTGAGGTAATGGCCTGTAATTAAAAGCCTTTTACGGCTTCATGAATTCTATCACTTGTAACCTTTGATATTAGGCTATTTAAGGAATATTAAAGGCTTGACCGTACCAAGGGGTATCCCTAGTTGCTTGGTTTTACAGAAGCGGGACTAATGAGTAATATTGGGCGCAGGTACCGAACAACTCACTTCGCTATTACCCTTGATATTACTCGGCGTAGTATTTCTTGTCATAATTTTACTGCTCTTACCTCAATTAGCGAATTTTGGACATCATGAACCTGAAGCAGCAGATGATGCTCAAAGTGATAGTGCCTTACAACCTTTACGAAAAATTTTCCTGGAGTATAAGCACAGTTCCGTAAATGATTGGATTAATTGGATTAAGAGTCAAGATCTGAGTCGCAAGAGTGCAGCTTTCACTAATCTTATTTCTTACTTAGATAATGCACCCGGAGAAATCGGTGCAATCGTTACGGAAGTAATTAAGGCAGTGATTGCATTTGAATATCCAGAAAGTTTCACTTCACTACATCGCCTACTTGAAAACGTACGTAAACAATGGGGCAGCTACCACACTGCCGATCAATTCTACGCTCAGGCAGCACAAGGTCTAGTTGAGCTCAACAATGAACGTGCACAAAGTATTTTAATGTCAGAGTTTGAACTGATCAAGAATAAACATGACTCGCAAAGATTTATGATGGCTATCTCAGAAGCGCTCTCTGAGCTGCCTAGCAACGATGGTTTAGATGATTTTTGGTTTGAGGCTCTAGTAGATCCTCTCTGCAATCTATCTGTCAAGGAAGATATCATCGAGCTACTCACTAAACAGGATGTAGAAGCAAGAGTCGCAGTAGCTTCTCGATTCTTTAAGTTCTGGAACAAATCTGAAATGAAGAAACTCTCTGACAATGATCTAAAAATTATCGAGAAGGTTTTTTACTCAAATCAGGACATAATCATCATGGAGCATTATGATTTATGGAGCCTTGTATTAGAAGCTTGCGACAAAGAACTCACTGAAACACTTATGGTGAGCCTAGTAGCAGCAATCATTGAAAACACTCCGATCAAGGAGGAACTACTACTAGAATTATTCGACGCTAAGAATCAGATTCGCAATGAATTCATGGACGCTCTAGGGAGAAAGAACTCACTATCCGAAGAAGAGTTTGGAGTAATCAGAGCGCAGTATATAATCAATATCAAAAAAAGCCCCACTATCGTTGATATCAAAAAATATAAGAAGACTAAAGAAGTGCCAGAATCACTAAACGATGCTTATCAACACTTAGTTAGAGCTTTATCATTAGATCAAGAATTTAAGAATCATAATCTACCTGTACTCAACTTTATACTTGGACAATCATTAATTGACAAACAGTATCTTGTAGAATGCTTAGCAGCTAACTTCAATCGTAAGCTCCTTAACGTCAATCTACCGGAACTTCTTGCTTCTGTCACAGAACTTGCTAAATTCAAGCCTTTAATTAATCAGAGTAAACCTTGTGTCATATATTTTTATGGACTCAGTGATTTAGTTAATAGAAAACTGAGCGATATCGAAACAACCAATTTAGAGCTGTTGAATAACTTATTTAAAGAACTCAAGACTGCACCTGGAATTAATTTCTTGACAAGCGTTGAGATTAGCCAGGAAGTCCTTACAGGCAGTGAGGAACTACAAGAAATCTTCAAGCAAATATTCAAGCTTAAGTATGGATTAATCAGGGACATAGATAAACCTGACATATTAAGCCGACAGAAACTTTTCAATGATTGCGTTAAAAAAATCGCACCAAATAGAATTAAATCTAGTGCTGGTCTCGAGCTTATAGCTAAACAAACTGAAGATTATTCTTTAATTGAATTTCTCTCTTACATGAATAGTTATGTAAGATACTGTCTATTAATTTATGGTGAACTTAAGTCACCAGTCGACCTAGATATACCGGGATTAGACTTAAATGACAAAGAAGATCAAGGCTCTGAGAAAGCCTCAATATGATATTATTGTCCATTAACAATGGGCAAGCCAAACTTAAATCAAAACATCATCGCAGTAATCTGGGACTTTGATAAGACCCTTATTCCTTATTACATGCAGAAACCACTCTTTGAAGAGTACGGTATCGATGAGAAACAATTCTGGGATGAAGTTGGTCAGTTGCCTGGACTCTACAAACAACAAGGTATCAGTCTTAGTTCAGATACTGCTTACTTGAATCATATTCTTAGTTATGTGCGCCAGGGTAAATTTCAAGGTCTAAACAATACAAAGCTCAGAGAACTCGGTGCGAAGTTAGAGTTCTTTCCTGGATTACCAGAGTTCTTTGGTCAGTGTAAGACTCTTATAGAAAGTAACGAAGCATATTCTAAATTCGATCTTAAACTAGAACACTATATCGTTAGCACTGGACTTACTGAGGTGATCAGAGGTTCGCAAATCAGTCAGTATGTTAAGGGCATTTGGGGCTGTGAGTTTATCGAAGTTCCTTATATTTCTAACAATGCTAAGCTTGAAGCGCAGTCAGGTGCTGTATCAGAGATCACTAGCATTGCTTACCTCATCGACAATACCACTAAAACTCGTGCATTGTTTGAAATCAATAAAGGTGTAAATATTCATCCCGAGGATATCAGCGTCAATCAATCTATGCCAGAAGAAGATCGTCGCGTGCCATTCAATCACATGATCTATATCGCTGATGGTCCAAGTGACATACCAGCGTTCTCCGTAGCAAGGAAGAATCAAGCCAAAACTTTTGCAGTGTATAACAAGAATAATATATTATCCTTCAAGCAGACTAAGCAGCTTCTAGAAGACAATCGCGTAGATATGTTTGGTGAAGCGGATTACAGAGAAGGCACCACTACATATCTCTGGCTGATGGAACAGATCACCAGTATCGCTGATAACATCGTTAGCCAAAAGAAATCTAAGATGCGTGAAGCGCGCGAGTCAGTTCCGGCACATCTGAATTAAACTGAGACCATTGTTGAAGCAAATCACTTGATGGCGGATTAAAATGGCGAGCCAGGAATAGACGCTGATCATAGCCCGTTGGCCCTGTCTGAGCTGCAAGCCTATCTTCATTTACTAGGTTTTTAATTTTATCAGTTCCATGCTCCTGATTAAGCAAACCAATAGATCTGGTAAACATTGGTCTAGATCCAGTAAACAATTCTGCATATAGATCCCTATGATGAGAAGGTTGTTGCTTTAATATTTCAGCGATATCACGAAGTTCAGAATCATCTAATCGATTATAAGCCTTCGCAATAAACTCAGCTTTCTTCTGCACATCCAAACTATAGTTAGGATTGATATTTTTTTGTATCCACTCTACACGCTCTTTTAATTCATTTGCTATTAAAGTGCTATCCTGCTCTTCTTTTTTATCTACGGTCTCTGGTCTAGCAGGCTTCTCAATTAAACGCTGCTCGATTTCACTAAACTTCACAATCGCCAGCACATCTCTAAAAAATTGCTGATTAGCACTATAAGTCGGTATTAGGTCTGGATCTCGCTTACCTATTCCTTTATCGATAGCTGCTAAAGCTTCGGGGGTGAATTGATCATGAATTAATACTGTAGGCATGAGGTAGTAGAGTAGATTGTCCATCGGTGCTTGCCCATAGTCCACTGCAACAGGCTTAGCCTGGTACCCAAAGTCTTCTATCAAATGTTTATGAACAGCAGCAAACAAGGTTTTGATACGATCCTCTTCTTCCTTAGTTTTAGGTATGAGAAATTTAAACTGAGCCAATCTAACATTAAGATTATTAGATGCAGTAGCTGATTGGTTATTAGTTGCTTGACAACAACATTGCAATGAACCACCTCTATTACGACTCCCCGACTGCATAGAATTGTTGTAAAGAGGACTTCTTGAGTTGTTATAGCCATAGCCAGAAGCATAGGGAAACGAATAAAATCCACCAGACCAATATCTTGAAGCATTCAATAAATAGAAAAGAGAATTATTTCCCACACTATTGTAGTAATTCGGTGCAAAGGAGTTTAGATTAGTGGCTCCATAACCAATAGAGTAGCTAGGAGGCTGTCGAATTATTCCAGCTAAAGGACTAACGTGATGGAAGGCCTGTTGAGCTTGAGCCTCACTAGAAACCCCAGGCAAAGCAAGAGCAGCAAGCCCAGACCCGGCCGCTGTTAATAGTCCTCTCCTTGTAATTGCTTGGTTCTCAGTTAACACTTTCATGATTATAGCGTATATATACATACTAATTCTATAAGTGATAGCACCTAGGTTTCATGCATATTAGTCAAAAATAATTCGATTAGCAAGCGTCGCGGGACTCGAGGTCTCTCTTTGCTCACTTACGTTCACAAAGAGAGACGACTCTCGTCTATTGCTCCGCTTGTTCAGATATCGAATTATTTTTTTGCCCTGGCATAAAGCTACAATTAAACAGCTATGAATAAGTTTATCCCTTTGTTTCTACTGTGTTTATTTCTCGGAGCATGCTCCAAACCTCAAGCACAAAACAAGCCTTGTCCCGTACAATCTTCTCAGATGCAAGAAACTAATTACCAAGGACTCAGCGATGAGTATAAGAAGCTACTAGATGCAGCTGAAGCAGTGATGAAAGATTCTTATAACCCCTACTCGAAGTTCGCTGTAGGAGCGGCTCTTCTAACTTCAAACGGTACTATTGTCTCTGGGACTAATTTTGAGAACGCTGCCTATGGTTCTACCATATGTGCCGAACGTGCTGCCATACTCAGAGCCAATGCTATGGGCTATCGTAATTTTAAGGCTATTGCTATCATCGCGCGAGGTGAGAATCCAGTAGAGAGCATAGTGTCACCTTGCGGTGCTTGCCGTCAGGTAATCTATGAAGTATCTGAACTCTCAGATCAAGTTATGGACATCGTTATGTCAAACACTGCGAAAGATCATGTGACTATCGCTACTATTGATCAGTTGCTGCCGCTCGGCTTTGGACCGAAGGCAATGGGGCTGGATCTGAAGGCTTATCGCCACTAAGATATTTAAGCTTTTTATCATATTTATGATGCTAGAATTCTTCCTTGGTCCGCAAGGACTTTGTTGACATCGTAGTATTCAAACAAAAGGAAAATCAAATGCCAATCACTAAAGAACAAAAACTAAGTTGTATCGAGAAGTTCGGAGACAACCCTAAAGATTCTGGTAAAACAGAAGTACAGGTAGCAATTCTGTCTCAGGATATAGATCAATTAACAGCACACCTACAAAAGAATCGTAAGGACCATCATGGTAAGAGAGGTCTATACCTTAAAGTAGGTAAAAGAAAAAAACTCTTAGCTTATCTTAAAAACAAAGATATCGCAAGATACAGAGAGCTTATTAATACTCTTGGCTTAAGAAAGTAGTCAGTATTACAAGTATAATCGTCACCTTCAGTCAAGAACGTCATCCCGAGGAATCTGCCGCAGGCAGATGACGTCGGGATCCAGTCATAAATATTGTGCATTCGACTGGATTGCTACGCCGCTTCGCGGCTCGCAAT
>CAYPGT010000087.1:0-5710 GCA_964410425.1 uncultured Gammaproteobacteria bacterium | reverse complement strand
ATATAGCTCTTGAAAAACGCTCAAGGGGGTCAAAAAACCTCTGGAGGTTAAGAAAGAATTTTTATACTACTTTTTGTCCTTGTCCTCAAGCTAATTAGCCTAGCTTCTGCTGAGTTTCCATTAATAAATCCTCCTCTTTTGGAGCCGAGTAGTTTTACCCAGTTAATTGAATGTCAAAAAAATAAGATTTAACTCTTTATATTATAATTAATAAGTTGAACCTATGTTTAGTGCATTGAGCAATAATATCATTCAACCAAAGGTTTCCCCAGCAAATACTGTTGCTGAGGAAACCTTTTCTGGAGCAAATATGTGCGCCCTCCAGCCCCTCCCTCTCTCCCTGCCACCCCGACACAATAATAACTTGCCTAGCAGTCCCCACCATAATTATTTTGCACAATTAATAATGCATCAAGGCCTAAATGAAAATAATTTGGCTGCTTGCCCTGTTGACATCCTAAGAGAAACATATCCAGGTGTAGAAATTAAATTCATAGATATATCAACAGATAGATTTTGTAACGAGATTGATTTGGAGAATAAAATTTGGGGATTAAATCTTAGTCAAGTCACTGGGATTGCATCAAATCCAAATGAAATAGTAGACCGGTTTTTAGTTTGTTCAAAATGGATTGCACGCTGTGTTGGTGAAAAAGATGATCCAAATGATGGCTTTTGTTATGCTATCAAAGAACTATTGAAAAATGCCTTTGTTCATGGTAACAAGGCAGATCAAAGACTCCCTATATTTATCAAATACGATAAAACAACCTCTTGTTTGGAAATCATTAATTGTCATTCACAGCAAAAATTGCCTGAACTCCCCAGAATTTGGACAGGGAAAAAGAATGGTATCACTAGTATAAGATCAGAATATGGTCTTGATATTGTGCTAACCATTGGTAGTCCTCGTCAGCTAACCACTGCTAAACTTTATCAAGATCCCTCATTAAAAACTGTTTAAACCTACTAAGACGACTTCGCAGAAATATAATAATTATATTGCCAAGAATTCCTTTTAATAACATAGCAAACTCACCTGCAACGAAAGTACATCTGACTTCTAACTTATCCTAAGACCACAGGCGCCGGTGAATTAATCCCAGCAAAGCCATGCTTAGAAAGTTCTTCCTTCGCTATAGCTTTATCTACTGCTATATCCACAAACAGTTTACCGTTGAGGTGATCTATTTCATGTTGCACGCAACGACAGAAGAGATCCTCGCTTGCTTCTACGCGATATTCTTTACCACTAAGGTCTTGGTACTTTAATACTATTCTGCTAGCGCGTTTCACCTTGAAAAACACATCAGGGAAACTTAGACAGCCTTCGTAACTATCCATCTCACCTTCTTTGTAAACTATCACTGGATTAATTAAAATATAGGGTTCGTATTCTGGTTCAGTATCGTCATCAGCATGCTCTTCCTTGTATCTTTCTGATGCCCATTCAGTGTCTATGACAACGATACGTTGTTTGATGCCCACCTGTGGTGCAGCGAGTCCAACACCATTCTGGTGATACATAGTCTTAAGCATTTTATCAGCCATCTTTTCAAGCTTGCGGTCAAACTTAGTCACTAATTGACATGGCTCTCTCAATATTTGAGCACCATATTTTTCTATACTGAAATATTTATCTTCGCTGTTTGGCATTTTACTGTGGGTCAATTTGATTAAACTTGAACTTATTAAGTATTATTCCACGTTTAGAGCTTTTTATAAAATCTATGATTTCTTGGATTTGTGGTAATGGTTTGAGCTCGTTTTCTAGCCTAGCTAGAATATTAGGTAGAGCCAAACGATCTCCATAAATGATCTTAAATGCTTTCATGATCTCGGACTTGAGCTCTTGGCTAAACTGAGCCTTAATCATGGCGTGTCTATTGGTAGAAATAGCTCCAGACGGGATACCGACGTAGATCATGTAAGGTATGGCATCATGATTAGTTGCTGACATGCCACTGAGCATAACAAAGTTACCAATACGACAGTGTTGATGTATGACAGCTCCACCACCAAGATTGACGTGATTATGAACTTGTACGTAACCACCTAGTGTCGCTCCGTTGGCTAGGGTACAGTAATCGCCGATGCTAGCATTATGTGCCAGGTGTGAATTGACCATAATATAATTATGACTACCCACCTTAGTAGATTCGCCCTCACCCGTAGCTCTATGGATGGTTACAAACTCACGGATAACGTTATTGTTGCCGATCTGGACATAACTAAGTTCATTCTTGTAAGACCTATCTTGAGGCGCCTCGCCAATAACTGCATGAGAATGAATAACATTATTATCCCCAATACGAGTGCCATTACGAATAATACTGTAATCAGAGATAATATTGTTATCACCGATAATAACATCGTCCTCAATAATAGCCGTAGGGGCTATGCGGACTTTTGAACCAATTTGTGCTCGGCTAGTTACGGGCATTATGTAAATATAGCATAAAAGAAAGTGACTCGGGACTTAGGGCTGGATGTCTAAACTTTAGTGGTTTTCGACTATTTTGCTTTCAATTCTTCCACTAATTTAGTTAAGTCCTTAACTGATATTGGGCCTAATCTCTTGCTGACATTAGATCTATCAGCACTGACGAATGCAGTCTCAGGGATTCTGGATATTTTTAATTCTTTGATTAAGGCTTTGGTTTGAGAGGCATCTACATCCACTTCAAAGAAATCTACTGAAGCGGATTTGGCTAACTTAACCTCGTTAAACGCTGGTGCATATTCTTTACAGCTGCCACACCATGAAGCATAGAATTTTATCACTGCTGGCTTAGAAGACTTGCTTAAGAAAGCTTTCAACGCAGTACTTGTAGTCGGAGTGGAGTTCACCTGCCCGCAACCAGCGAAAAGCAAGACAGCAAATAAGACTAAGGATAGTTTGCGCATAATTGAAGATTGTAGCACTTGTAAGGTCTTTAATTATAATCAATCCAGCGTAATAGAACTGAGTCCATAGTCTCTCCATCATAAGCTTCACAATGAGCAATATGAGGACGTTCCATCATACCTTTAGTCATAAATAACTCATTAGAAGATATTGCTGGAATACCAGAATCCCTTAATTCTTTAGCCCTAAACGTCGTCATCTCCCTAAGCTGATCAAATGTCTTTATCTCAAATTGATACTGTCTCCAGCCTATTCTTTTGAAATGCTCATCCCAGCCACTTATGCGAGGGATCTCAACATAGACTACAAGCTTAGTATGAGGGCTCAAACGCTCTATAGCAGCTTTGGTCTCTTGATATTTATCCATTTCATCGTAGGGTATAAAAACAGCATCATAGAATCGTCCCTTATCTAAGGCATACTTAATATTCTCTTCCATTGTTGTAATATCAGGAGACCAAACGGTAGTTCCTCCGTTTACGTGTGGTGCAGCGTAAAGTTCTGAACAGAAGCAATCTAAGAGACCAGAAATACTCCTAAACATGGGATTACTACTTAATGCCATATAAAACCTAGATGGATAAAGACTATGAATAGGTTCCCAAGCATGAACACTATCTAGAGCTTGTTGATCAGACCAATCCCAAGCGTCAACTTTACCTTCGCGAGCCCCACGTCTTTTAGTGTTATAAATTGCTTCGTCTAAAGCTGGTGAATTAGTGGTTCCTTCGAATAGTTCAGATACTTTAGCTGGCATCTTGCCGCGAAGAGCTAAATTTTCAAACTTCATAGCCCTAATTCCATCTGTATTTGATTGAATTGTTTCACATCTAGAATCCCTAGAACTCTTCTCCGTTGGGAAAAGATACAGCATTGGCTTGCCAGCTCCATCTTTCAAAGTTTTTGCAAGCTGCATCCCATCAGGATTCCAAGTGTTTTCTTCTATGACAACAGTAGTGTAGGGTCTGCCTGACATTTTAGCGTTACGCATGTTTCTGAGAATTTTTGCAGTGTCGTAATCATTCATCACGTCAAATTGAAAATCGCTATTCAAATCATTTTTATAAGGCCACGTAGCAGTTCTTAAAACTCTGCGCTGAAACTGTGCATCTTTAGGACCTATGTAAAGTATACGCTGATAGGGTTTGCTAATTACTCTGTCAAACAGTGAATCTATATTTTGCAAATCTCCCATGTTAATGGTCATATATTCATCGACCCGAGGATTTCTTGCTTGGTAAGCATAAGTACCTAAATTGCCGCTTCTATCAAGATGCATGATATAGCTGCCTTTACCAATTTCTCTAAGTGACTTGGCAAGCTTCTCTGTTGCAATGATTTTTCCACCTGCTGGTTCTATGATTACAAGATTATAAGGAGTCTTAGCTTCGCCTAATTTATTCTGAACTTCAGCTGGGTCACAAAATTCTATACTTAAAGTTTTAATTCTGGTGTTAGATCGGAGTTGCTTAGTGATAAACTCCTTATCCTTATTGGATTCATCTTGTAATGCAGCCTGCTGCATCTTATAACTTGCATCCCATTGGTTACCTATTATTACGGAAGGCTGAGGGCTTAAAGCCACTAAAACTGTAAATGGATTGTTTTGAGGACTGATACGTTTTAAAGTCCGAGCCGACTCGGCTTGCGCCAACACTTCACCGGTTTTATCCGTGAATAATTCACGTACTCTAGCGTTTCTAGTTGCAGCTAAATTTGCTGTTGGTCTTATAGTATGGTTGGTTCTAGTGATTTCCACAGGAGCAATGTTATCATGAGGGGTTTAGCTTGCTTTAGAATTTAAGCTATTATAATAACTATGCCACAAATCATACTTACTGGCGATAGACCTACAGGACCTTTACATCTAGGGCATTACGTTGGTTCGCTACTTAATCGTGTCAAATTACAAAATGAAAAAGACACTCAAGGCAAACATAAATATAAGTCTTATATTCTTATAGCCGATGTGCAAGCTCTTACCGATAATTTTGAAACTCCTGAAATAGTTTCTAGTAACATTCTCAATGTTGCTCTAGATTACTTAGCCGTTGGCATAGATACTAAACTAAGTTCTATTTATATACAATCTCAAATTCCTGAGTTTTGTGAACTGACCATGTATTTTCTAAATCTACTTACTCTTAATCAAGTAGAGCGCAATCCTACAGTGAAGGAAGAGATACGCCAGAAAGGTTACGAAGGACAAATCCCTATGGGGTTTTTGATTTATCCAGTAGCACAAGCTGCAGATATACTTGCGTTCAATGCGGATCTGGTTCCTGTCGGCGCTGATCAAATCCCGATGATAGAAGATACTAATATGATTGCGCGTAAGTTTAACCTAACTTATAAACGTGAAGTGTTTAAGGAATGCAAAGCACTAGTGCCGGAGAATTTCTCACGCCTAGTTGGCATAGATGGTAAATCTAAGATGTCTAAGTCGCTTGGCAATGCTATCTATCTGAAAGACACTAGTGATGAGCTTTGGCAGAAAATTAGACAGATGTATACTGATCCAAATCATCTTAAGGTAGAAGATCCTGGTCAAGTAGAGGGTAATGTTTGTTTTACTTACTTAGATGCTTTTGGTGATGATCTGAAGAAGATTCAAGAACTAAAGGAGCATTATTCTCGTGGTGGACTTGGCGATATGGTAGTGAAAAAATATCTTATGGAAGTACTAGATGCTAAGTTAGCTCCAATTCGTAGTCGCCGTGAAGAACTTGCTAAAGATCCAGAAACAATGTGGAAAATATTAGAACAAGGTACTAATGAAGCTCGTCAGGCAGTTCTTAAGAC
>CAYPGT010000086.1:0-5722 GCA_964410425.1 uncultured Gammaproteobacteria bacterium | reverse complement strand
AGTCTAGGCATTTACCCCTATATTGCTGGGTAGATAGTTGTATATGCCAGGTGCGGATAAACATTCTAAGACGGAACAGGCTTCCCATCATAAGTTAAAGAAGTCCCGTGAACAAGGTCAAGTAGCCAGCTCTAAAGATTTATCAAGTACAGTTTCTTTGATATTGGGCATGATCATGTTTGCTGTGATGCTACCAAACATTTGCAAAGGCTTTCAGCAACTCTTTTATACCATTGTCAATGATTTTGATTATGATCTGGTGGCACCGAACGGCATTAACTATGTTGTTGCTTATACCTTTCAGAGTTTTATTAATTTAGGTTTGCCAATCATTGTAGTGGTATGGCTTGCAGCTTTCTTGACTACTGTAGCTCAAGTAGGTATACATTTTTCCGCTAAGCCTCTGGAGCCTAGCTTCGATAAGCTCAATCCTGTAAAAGGTTTCCAGAAATTATTCTCTACTCGCGGTTTGATTAATATGCTGACGTCTCTTGCAAAGATGATAGTGGTTGCTTGTGTAACTAGTTCAGTGATTATGAAGAAGGAGAATACTTTAGCTCTTCTAAACTTAAATGATATCTCCTATGTTCTCAATAAATCAGGGGCTATGGTCTGGGAGCTGGCTTGGAAGGCATCGTTTGTTTTATTAGTCTTAGCTATTATTGATTTTGCTTACCAGAAATGGCAGTTTGCTGAAGATCAGAAGATGACGAAGCAAGAGGTGAAGGATGAATCTAAGCAGCATGAAGGTAACCCTGAGATTAAGGGACGGATTAGATCCATTCAAAGGTCTGCTGCACAGAAACGTGGCTTGAAGGCGACTGTTGCTGAAGCTGATGTCATAGTTACTAACCCCTTCCATATTGCCGTGGCTATTAAGTACGATCGAGAAGGTGGTCAAGGAGCACCGACTGTGATAGCGAAAGGCGCACGCCTACTAGCACAGAGGATTAAGGGCTTTGCTAAAGAATCTGGAATAGAGATTATTGAAAACATTCCACTTGCACGTGCATTGTATAAGGAAGTAAGAGTTGGATTTGAAATCCCACCTACACTTTATATTGCTGTAGCTGAAGTGCTTGCGATTGTCTTTAGAAAGAAAGGGAAGATGTAATTTAGTAATGTATAAGCGAAAACACTTCTACTCCAGCTGTTTTTAATCTCTCACTACCTTTCAAGAAATCTAGCTCAATCAAGCAGGCTAAGCCTGCTGTTTTCCCACCAGCTTTCTCTATAAGTTGGGCTGTGGCTAGAGCGCTGCCGCCAGTGGCGATGAGGTCATCGACGATAAGCACCTTAGCATTGATCTTACCAGCAAAAGCATCTGCGTGAATGGCTAAAGTATCTTCACCATATTCAAGAGCGTAGCTTACTTCTAGAGTCTTGGCTGGCAGCTTGTTTGGTTTGCGAATCAGTGTTAAACCTGCTCCTAGAGCTACGGCTACTGGTGCTCCAAAAATAAATCCTCGTGACTCAGGGCAAGCAATAAACTCTATGCCACTATTCTTGTATTTCTCAACAATTAAATCTATCGCCAGCTTAAAAGCCTTGGGGTCAGAAAGCAGAGTGGTTATATCCTTGAAGATTATCCCCGCTTTAGGGAAATCCGGTATGTCCCTGATGGACTTTTTAAGGTAATCTATGGCTTCAATACTAGCTTGCATAAGCCAACTTTACCATTTTTAGTCTAAATATAGTATTATACGTATAGCTAAACACTAATGTCATTATTCGTTAAACAGCTTGAAAATTCAGATAAGCAGGAGTTCTACTCCAAGAATGTTTTTCATGAGAGGCAAATGAACTCTTGTCCCATTGGTTGTCAGGGTTGTGCTGTGGCTGCAAGCACTACGGCTAAGGGAACCATGAACTATGCAGATCTATTTGGTTTCTATAAAGATGCTCACGATCACCGTGCCAGCTTGAGTCTTACTAAAGTAGAGGGTTATGACCCGGTTTTTGTGAATTATGCTGAGCATAACGATATACCTTTCGCCAGGTCAGTTCAAGACGCCATAGAATTAGGGCATCAAGTGATTACTCCGGTCTGCACTACGGGTGCTTGGAAGTCCGATAGAACCAAGTGGCAGCTTGAGGAATTGGGTAAATTATCGAATAAATATCGCTACTTCCGTTATCCTTCTGGCAATGATGGAGTAGGTTTTGTACTATCTGTGCCACGTGAGATCAGACCTTATGCTGATGGGCGTTATAACTATGATGAGCATATAGAGAAGATTATTGAGGATATTCAATTACTGACTATCAATGGTGATATCGAGGTTTTGGTCTACTACAATAATCATAAAGAATCTGATTATGATGCTGCAATAATGATTAAGTCTAACGTTGCTGTTCGTCTCACTGAGCGTGCTCGTTCTAGAGCTAAGTTCTTAATTACTAATTTTAATAGTGATACTTTACCTGAGTCTTGTTATAGATATCCTAATAGTATTTTGCTTTGTAATTCTGGATTCTACAAGATCAATCCTAAAACTATGAACTGGGATGATGAAGTCCCAGTCTTCAGCAGTCAGAGCCAGATCGCTGAGAAACTCGTCGCTGCTAAGCTTTCATGAATAAAATAGCTACTTACTTTAAGCAAGTTATGGCTGATACTCAGTCAATGCTAAAGCAACCCCATGAGACCTTCATGCGCATATTAAGTAGTGGTGAGATCAAAGCCAGTCGCTTAGATATTTTCTTCGTTATACTCTTGCATACTTATTATATTTTCATTCCGTCATATTTGATTATGATTAATATTTTGGCGATTTTGTTTTTCTTCTTACTGGTGGGTTTTATGTACTATTTTATGCAAGAGTGTTTAATTATTTATAAGGAGAATAATGCCCAGGACATAGATGACGACAGGTTTCTATATACTATCGCTTATTGCTTTGCTATTGCTAATGTCCCGGCTTTCATCTTGAATATCATTAATAATCTAGTGTCTATTGCTCTTGCAGACAATCTTCTGGTGGGTATATTCTGGGCAGTCTTGATCAATATACCTATAGCTATTGTTGCTTTCGTTTATCCGTTGAAATTACTTAAGTGCTTAACTAATCGCGACTATAATATAACTACTTATTTCGAGGTCGGCATGCGTAGTTTCATTACCACTTGCCGTCAAGCTTTGGGTTTGCAAGCTGTTCGAGATATAGCTATAGATTGGCAAGAAGCCAAGAGCCTATAAATAGTTTTAGTTTCGTCATCCTGAGGGAGGGCGAAGCCCGACCGTCAGGATCCACTTTAATAAGTTCTTTTCAGTAAATCAGTGGATCCTTACGTCGCAACCTACGGTTGCTCCTCACGATGACGACGAGATGATACTAAACTCCAAAATTGCGCTTGCGCCGATGGAAGTCCTCAAATAACTTTCGTTAAAAATGTAACTAAATATTAGTTGCATCTTAACCTTATGGTGGTATACAATATTTATGGATGTCGAAAAAGAAGAAGCTTATTGCCAAATTTCTGGCACGTCCGAAAGATTTCACTTGGGACGAGTTGGTTACTTTGCTAAGTTCTCTTGGTTTTGAAGAGCAAAAAATCGGCAAAACTTCAGGTTCGAGATCTTTGTTTATGAATCAGAATGGGATCAGTATTAGAACGCATAAGCCTCACCCAGCAAAAATCATCAAAGGTTATGTCTTAGATGAAGTTAAAAAATTACTAGAAAGGAATGAATTAATATGAGCAACATGATGAAATATAAAGGGTATTATGGATCTGTAAATTTTAGTGCAGAAGATAAAATTTTTTATGGCAAGCTTGAATTCATTAATAGTACGGTTCTATTTGAGGGAACTGATATCAAATCACTTGAAAAAGATTTTAAAGAAGCAGTTAGCGATTATATTGAAATGTGCAAACAGAAAGGATTAGAGCCTCAAAAACCGTTTAACGGGAGTTTTAATGTAAGAACAGGATCTGAACTGCATAGAAGAGCTGTAGTATATGCTCAAGAACAAAATTCTAATTTAAATAAAGTTGTGATAGAAGCACTGGAGCATTACTTACCTTCTAAAGCAGCTTAAACTCCGAAATTTCGCTTGCGTCTATGGAAGTCCTCTGTAGCATTCTCCATCTGGGTTTCATTGAGTGTGTCACAGAAATATAGTTCTGCATAAGCTGCTTCTATTATGGCTGCGTTTTGTAAGCTTTGCTCTCCTTCGATAATTATCAAGTCTGCTTCTGGAGAGAACTTCGCGCGTATTGCTTCGGCACTTAAATCTTCGTTGTTGAGAAGCATTGTTTTGAAAACTTTAAGTAACTCTGCACGGGCAGAGCCAGAGTGATTTATAACTTTGATATTCTTTAATTCGTTTTCAGTTTTTATCATTTGTGTTTTTTGATTAAGTAATTCAGTATCGGTGGCGGTATCAGTGTAGTCAAGATCACCATTATAACTGTTATGGCAAACATCTCATCGCTGACTACGCCGATAGACTTACCTACTGTAGCAAATATTAATCCTACTTCACCACGAGGAATCATGCCAATGCCAATGATTAAGCGGTTTATAGGGGTGCTGGAGCTGAAACACCAGCCGCAAACTAACTTACCTGCAATAGCGACCATCGTGATAGCCAACGCTGCATATATGATTTCTGGATTACTGAACACAGATAGATTGACGCGTATTCCAGTGAGCACAAAAAATATAGGTACTAAAAATAGAGAGATAGGTTTGATGTAATGATTGATAGAGTGCTCGCCAGCAAAGGACTTGAAGTCCACTTCCTCTAATACTAAGCCGATGCAGAAGGCACCTACTATAGTAGCTAAACCTGCTTGCTGAGCTAGATACGAAACTATGAAACAAAGCACTAGGGCGATACTTAACATCATTCCTGGTATGTTGAATATTGATAAGAGCTTGACAGTGCGACGTGCTAGTAATATTCCTAATACTAATGCCAAGACCACAAAGCCAATAGCTTTAAGAGAAATAGTGGCAACAGAGCTTAGTTCAAGACTACCAGTCTGAGCCATAGCGCTAACGATAGCTAAAATTATCAGTCCAAGTATGTCGTCAATCACAGCTGCTCCTAATACGATTCTGGCTTCTGTTGATTTGATAAAATTCAGATCCTTGAAAACCCTTGCTGTTATACCAACAGAGGTAGCAGTTAAAATTGCTCCCATAAAAATCTTATTAATGTCGTTTAAGCCAGGGATAATATAGCCTGTAATGTAATAACCAATTAGAAAAGGTGTCAGCACTCCAGCTAGAGCCACTATAAATGACTTAAGTCCTACAGCCAAAACTTCACTGAGCTTAGACTCTAAGCCCACTTCGAAAAGCAAAATAATAACACCCAATTCGGCAAATATGGCTATTGTGTTGTTTTGGGCAATAAACTCTAAACCATGGTAATTGAACAATGCTAAATTACCCACAATTATCCCCGCAACTAGCTCACCTAGTAGCTCTGGCTGCTTGAGTCGATTAGCAATCACTGCTCCAATTTTGGCAGCAACCAATACTATAGAAAGCCCTAAGAGAACAGGTACTACGGGATCTGAATGGAGGGGTTCCATGAGCAAATCATAACACTAAGAGTTAGCACCATTATTTTTATTAATTACTAATGTTTACTAGCATACTATCTGATAATATTTAGTTTGATTAAGCCTTTATTGGCTTGTTGTTAGTTCGAGAAAAGAGGAAATTATAAATGGCTAGAGAAAAATTTGAACGTAAAAAACCAAA
>CAYPGT010000085.1:0-5786 GCA_964410425.1 uncultured Gammaproteobacteria bacterium | reverse complement strand
TAAGCTTCTTTAATCTCACGCTTATAACGATTAGCATAAGCGACTTGCGGGAAGTAGGAGGCATTTGGGCTATTAGCTAAATCGATAAAAACTTTTATATATGGATTAGTATGTTTTGTGAAAAATTCTGCGGAGTGATTTTTCAGAGGAGTGAATTTTTTCTGAGCGAGAGCTAGATATTCTAAGTTCTCTTGCTTCAGTAACCATTGCATAAACTCTAAAGCCTGCTCTGGATGCTTAGCTCCACGCGGGATAGCGAGAGCATCAACAGTGACTTGGGTTGCGTATCCGTTGCTGGATCGCGACGTCGCGCTTACGGCGCTCCTCGCGATGACGGACTTAGGAAACGGTGCCACCATTACTTTCATCTTTGGCGCAAAAATTCCAGCTAGATTGTATTCCCAGACACCGCTATTCTCTATGGCTATATGCCCGGCGTAAAAAGGATTATCGGGACTTTGGTAAGAATGGAAGCCTTCAGTATAAGCAGCAAGCTTATCCTTGGGAATTTTACGTGCGAAGTTTTCTTGCACCCAAGTCCATGCGGCAATGTTCTCAGGAGAGTTTGCTACGTTCCAATCCCCACCAAAAGCACTCACTATGAACTTCCCAGACCAAGGCGGCCAGCTTGGTAGCCAACCGATGGTATCTGAATGATCATTGATAGTATCAAAAGTTTTAACTATATCTTCTAAGGTTTTGGGTATTTTCAAACCATATTTGTCTAATAAATCTTTGTTGACATGCATGGCTTCACAAGTCGGCATCAGAGGCAGGGCATACTGATGTCCATTGATGTTCAGCATCTTGATATAAATAGGAATGAAACGATCGTCATCCTGCCACTTATTCAGATTAATTAAGGCTCCCCTCAGTGCGAAGTCCGTTACCATATCTCCATCTAGGTGCATCAGGTCTGGTGGCACCCCACCAGCAATAGACATGAGTATCTTCTTGCGTGCCATAGAGACAGTGAGCATTTTGACTTTGAACTTATGATTTTCTGAATTAAATTTTTTTACTAAGTTCTCGATAGGTTCTTTCTCGGCACCAGTCCAGTATTGCCAGAAAATAATTTCGTTTTCATTAGCTTGAGGTTTTTGGATTTCAACGATGAAAGGAATAGAAATTATCAGCAAAAAAATAAAAATATAAAATGTTGTGTTAGCTCGTTGCATTAACTCTATATTAGAAGAATTTTTTGATTATGATATGTTAAATGCCCGAGAGGTAGAATACATATTGAGGAGATAAGTATTGTGGTACTTAGTCTATTGCTTGTAGTTGATGTCGGAAATATGTAAAACGCCCGAAGGGCGCGTTGGATTAGTTAAGCGCTTAACTAATTTCTTGACACCGCTATCATATATAAAAAGATCTTTACACTGACATCAAGAGCTCTATTTATCAGCTAATATGTTGGGATGCAAGAAAGAAGAATTGTTATTACAGGGATTGGACCGGTTACACCCGTGGGAATAGGTCTAGATGATTTTTGGTCAAATTTAATGGCTGGTAAGTCCGGCATATCTATTTTAAGTGAGGATCGTACTAATGGTTACGATATTAAGGTAAAGATTGGTGGGGAGATTAAGAATTTTGATATTAATGCTTACTTTACTGACCCAAAGGTCGTGAAGAGCATGGAGAAGGACATGGATAAGGTGTCCCAGTTTGCTGTGGTAGCTACTAAGCATGCGGTTGATAATTCTAAATGGGATTTCGACAAGTTAGAAGACTACGGAACTGATAGAACTAAGGTTGCTACTTTTATTGGTACTGGGATTGGTGGTATTAAGACTACTTGTGACGACACCATGGCGCTCCATGAACATGGTTCTAAGCGCATTGGTATTAGATCGATTATTAGGCTTATGCCGAATGCTGCTTCCGGTCACGTAGGGATTATTTGGGGGCTCAAAGGCAGAGCCAAGTCAGATGCGACCGCTTGTGCTTCAGGTCTGGATAGCTTATTCGATGCATTCTGGTATATCAAGAATGGTTTGGCTGATGTCATGGTAGCTGGTGGTACTGAAGCTTGCTTGAACTCGCTTGCTATAGCGTCGTTTGCGAATATGACAGCACTTTCGCGCCGTGAATGTGCTCCGCAAGAAGCTAGTTGTCCTTTTGATAAACGTAGAGATGGATTTGTCATGGGCGAAGGTGCTTGTGTATTTGTACTAGAAGAGTTATCAGTAGCGCAGAAACGTGGTGCCAAAATATATGCTGAATTAGTTGGTGTTGGTGCTAGCTGTGATGCCTACCATATTACTGCACCTTCAGAAGGCGGCGAAGGTGGTGCGCGTGCTATGGAGATGGCACTTGATTGCGCCGGCATTTCGAAAAATAGAGAATGTGTAGATTACATTCATGCTCACGGTACTAGTACTCCGTTAAACGATGCGCGTGAGACAGCTGCAATTAAGAAGGTCTTTGGTGAGCACGCTTATAAGTTGTGTGTAGGCTCTACTAAATCTATGACAGGTCACTTGATAGGTGCTGCTGGTCCTGTGGGTATGGCAGTCTGCTCCTTAGCGATTGATCGCGGTGAAGTGCCTCCAACCATTAATTATACGGAGCCTGATCCTGAATGTGATTTAGATTATATTCCTAACGTCGGACGTAAACGCGATGTAAACTACGCCATGGTACAAGCTCTAGGCTTTGGTGGACATAATACTGTAGCAGTGTTGAAGAAGTTTAAGGCTTAATATTTGTTAGAAATTAGAATCAAAATTGGTTAAATATATTTTCTATAAATAGTTTGGTTTTAGATTTTCTTCCAAGTAAATTTAACAAAGATTCTAGATCAGTCGAAGTTAGAAGGATATCATTCACGGTTTTAGTTGATAATGCGTGGTGAAGTATTTTTCTTTTAAACAAAGTTAATTGTTGCTTTGCATTCATAGGCCAAGTTCGTTCGCCTCTAGCTGATGAAGGATTCTTATATGATTGAAGAATGGACTCTATTTTTCTTGTGAAATTTGCTAATGTCATTGCTCGTAATTCTGCCTTTTGATCTTTGAGAGTTTGATAAAATCTTTTTTCGGGATTGTCTGTAATATCTGATTTAAGCAATGTAGAAGATGTTGGTTCTAATTCTTGAATAATTGCTTTAAGAAACCCTCCTTCAGTGGTGAATGGTTTGGCTAGTCCTGTGAGCATTATTCTGTCAGTTTCAATTTGAAGAATCTCATCCAAGGTTTTAGTTGCGATTGGCAATTCCTGTACTTTTTTCTGCCAACTATTACAGTCTTGTTGTGCCTGTTCGAGCCACTTATTCCTTTGTAACTTTGGCCTTTTATACGATGACAAGATTGACCCTAGTTTTTGAAATAAAGAGTTTAGAGTGAGTTGTTTTAACATCTCTGCTGTATTTTTGATTTCTTGGTAGAAGGATGCTCTTTGTGTCTTAATAACTTTTGCTTTCATTGGCAGAGGCTCATTAGCGTTACCTGATACTTCCTCTCTTGAATATATAGCTTGAGACTGTGATATTTTGGGTTCGCTTTTAACTGTTGAATCGGTTAGATATAGGGCAGTTGGACCCAATAAGCGAGAAATTTTTTTATGTGGTCGTAGTACAAAAGTTGTAAAATCCTTAGCGATCGCAGGCTGGGTTAATAGCCCCATGATTGTTATATGATCGCGCCTTGTATCTTGAATAATTTTGGGTAACTTTTCTAAAGTTTCTATTGCTGAGTCAAAACAAGATAAAACTACTTCTCTATTATATTTTTGTAAATGAGCTTGATATATTATTTCAAATCTATCAAATAAAATTTTAGCTAAATCCAACGCAAGATCACAAATTTTCACATTCAAATCACATTTGGGGATGAACTCGTTTTGGGTATATGCTGCTAAATATTCTCCTATAGCTTTATCTATTTCTTTTTGTGCTTCCAGACTTTGCAGATGGTTAATTCTATGAAGCTTAGCTAATTCTAGAGCTAAGTCTATTGGAGCTTCTCTTCCTAAAGTTCCATATAACTGTGCTAATTCATCTTTCCTTTGCTTTGAAGAACTAGCAGGATTTTCAGCAAGACACTCTAACGATAATACAAATCTTTTATTGAACGATAATCCGTCCATATATTGAAACCCACCTTTTAGATATCAAGATTATAATAATAGCGCATTATCCCGCCATACAATATCGAATCAGCCCTTCAACATCGTCTGCAAGTCCCTTTTCTTTTGCTGCAGATAATTTTCTGTCTATGTCGATTGCAGAAAATCCTAAATTACTGAGGATAGAACTTACATCGTCAGCACTGTTGAATGAACTAGTCTGGCTTAATTGTTTGCTAGAGTTTATTTTACTTAACTTATTTTTTAATTCAAGAATAACCCGCTTCGCGGTCTTCTCTCCAACACCTTGCGCTTGAGAAATTAATTCTGCTTTCTCACGTAACACTGCCGAGATAAGATCATCAACATTTAATACATTTAGTATGCTTAAAGCTGCTTTCGGGCCCACGCCTGACACTGTAGTCAGTAATTCAAACAGCTCTTTTTCGACGCGGCTTAAAAAGCCCCAAAGCTTCATGCCATCATCCTTTGACGCAAGTACAGTGAAGATAGTTTTCTCTGTTTTGGTTTCAAGTTGTGAAAGTGTTTTTGCGTTAGAAAATATTTCATAGCCAATATTATTCACTTCAAGAATGAAGTTTGAAGAGGAGAAATTTTTCTCTGTGACTAGTCCTTTAAGGTAAGCAAACATGCTTCCTCATTATATAGTGAAAATTAATCTTCTTTAATGGACACTTAGGAACTTTTTTTATAAACTTGCAAGTCCGCACTGACAGAGAATTTCAGCAGAGCCTTCGTAGTCGTCATAACTGATTAAAATTATTTCTTAATTTTCCAAACCAGTTCAGGCAGTTGACCTGCTCTCTGAAATCTGGGACTATTTACTCTGTATACGTAGGGACTAAGTCAATTAGCCCGAGCGTTATGGAAATTTTTATGAGACATAGAAAAAATATGCGAGTAAAAAAAGGAGAAAAAATGAGTCTAAGAAAATTAGTTTCAGCGATTCTGGCATTTGCTTTCGTTTCGACGAGCTTTGTGCCAGCTTTCGCGGTTACTGTGGATAGTGGAGTTACCACGCTCCCTGTAGTTGCCCCTGATGTGGGTACTACAGCTAACGGTGCAAACCGTGATGTGGTGCCAGTGAATTTAAGAATCACTGCGCAAGGTACGGAGATTACTTATACGACTATTAGCGGTATAAGTTCTGCTGGTAACGAGATTGCAGCTTTGACAGTTTCGGCTAACGGTCAACTTAGTACAGGTACTTTACTGGGCGTTGCGCAGACTTCTGCAAACGGTACAGTGAGTGCTGTTCGTAAGGCTTTGGTGATTGCACCTCCTTCAGGTACTAAATTCGTGAAGCTTATTGCTGACGGTTATTCTGCAGCTTCAACTTCAATTAACGGTAATTTAGCTAGTGCTGCTGCTGGTACTCTAGTAAACCTTACTGGTGTTCAAAACCCTGCGGCTGCTTACCCAGCAAGTGGAGTTAACGGTAGTGCGCTGATTGCAAGTGTACTTACAGAAACTGGTCCTGCTAGTACTTTTGGTACAACTGTTGCGGCTGGTTCTATCGTGATTTATTTCGTTTCAACTGACAACGCGTCAACTACAGGTGCTGGCGGTACTATACAGCTGACACTTGCAGGTTTTGGTTTAGCTGCTGATCCAGCTGCTAGTCCTACAACTTCAGGTAGTGCAACTGCTACTGTTCAGACTCTGTCTGGTGGTTCAGTTCTATCTGCTAT
>CAYPGT010000084.1:0-5795 GCA_964410425.1 uncultured Gammaproteobacteria bacterium | reverse complement strand
AATAAGGCACACAATACACATTGTTATTTGACTTATAGATAATCTATAATCTGCTTCATGACCCTTGTATTTCCTCAGCATACTATTTCTGATGGACTTTTGGATTTGGCTACAGGTGAAGGCTTACCTCGCTATGTTCATAAGGCAGATGGTATGAATCAGTTGGCAGCTATTGAAGGAGCAGCTTATGAAGGCAAAGTTGAGGTTGAAATAGAGAAAGCACAAATTCTCGGATCACAGCTTTCTTCTATCGTAGATCAATTAGCAAAAGTTCAATCTAGTGATCCAGTACCCGAGATTAAAGTAGCTGATGATCTGATAGTTTTCCGAGAATTGGCTGAGCAAGGTCCTTCTATTAAATTGGTTTTGTGTTTTATGAATGCTCTGATTGGACTCTTTGACAAGAGTACTAATAAAAGTAGCGATATTTTTCATTCTAGTATTGATGTTAGCCCTGATTATTACAATGTTTCAAATGTTACAACTTTAGGTAAGCTGATTACTGCTAAATTGCTCGATTGGACAAGAGATGCTGGACGATTAATACAAGACTTAAGAGCCATGAGTCTGGATGCTGGTTCAGACTTAGATACTTATAAAGTTAATCTTATTAATTGGTTACAAACTTTACATCAAGCTTTAATTCAATTCGCTACAGAAAACAATATTTTTAGAGAGAGTAGTGAGATTGTGGGTATCTTGTCTAAGCGAGATCAGATTAAGGGCATCATAGAAAGCGAGGGACGCCCAAATGTTTTAGTTACACTCTGCTCACCTACCAAATCCGGGGAGCTCCTCACGACCTATATTAAAAGTGAAAACTGTGAAGGTTGTGGAGACACTGAATGGGCTCAAATAGCATCTAATGGTGATGAAATTCAGGCCATTATTACCAATGGACTTGTAATTAAAGCCTAGATAATTCCCTTAGTGGTTCTTATCTCTCCAGCAATGCGGCTGTCTATAGTCTTAGCCTTATCAAAAGCTAGAGCAAAAGCCTTAAAACTTGCTTCAATAATGTGATGTGAGTTGACTCCAGAAATCTTATGGAAGTGAATCACCATGCCGGTGTGATTAACTAACGCTCTCCAGAATTCTACACAAAGTTCAGTTTCAAAAGTATTAATGCGTTCTTTATCTACAGGCACATCATAAACTAAATAAGGTCTAGTACCTAGATCTATGTCGCAGCTCACCAAAGCCTCATCCATAACAACGCGAGCTGAAGCATAGCGGCGTATGCCACGACGCTCTCCTAGAGCTTCCTTGATAGCTTGTCCGAGAACTATACCGGTATCTTCTACACTGTGGTGATCATCAATCTGGTGATCGCCAATAGTTTTAACTGATAGATCAATGAAAGAATGTTTCTTCAACTGCTCAAGCATGTGATCAAAGAACGGCACACCAGTGCTGACAGCACCCTTGCCCGAACCGTCAAGATTTAACTCGACTGTTACAGAGGTTTCTTTACTTTCTCTTGTGACCTTGGCACTGCGCATTTGTATATTATTCCCTTAAGAGTGATTAGTATAGCAAATTCACATCCCTAGCATCTCTTCTATATACTGAAGCTCTTCTTCGGTATATTTGAGAACAGTATCAACTATCCCTCTAACTTGTTCACTGTCATAGTCCTTGCCAAGTTCTTTCTTGGATTCTTCTAGTAGGTCTTGAGTGTCTAAGTAAAGAGCTTCAGCATCTTCAAAATCAGCAAAATCACCCTCATCCAGTTCCAATCCACCTTCACTGAATCTTTGGAAGCCCAAAATTACCTTGTAGTAAGTATTAAGCTTAGGATTATTTGGGTAGAGTTTTTTCTCCTTAGCGAAATAGTCTAAAGCCTCGCCCATATTAAGTTTGACGTTAGCCCAAGAATCTTCTTCAAGTGACTTAAGACTCTTACGCATTACCAGTAAATAATCAGCATCTTTATCAGCTGCGCTTGCAGTGGCAGTTTGACCGTTAGCAGTTTTACCTAGGACATCTTTATCTTTCGCAGCAAATCCTTCATTGATGAGGGGGCTGTCTTTATCTGCCTTAGCTTCTGGTTTAGTATTCTTGAAAGACTCTTTGCTAAAAGGTTCTGCCTTACGCTCTTCTTTTTTGGAGAGTGGTTTAGGGTTTAACTCAGGAGCCTTGCTCTTGGATTTTTGACTAGCTTCTTCTTCTGCTCGCTGACCCTTGAGGATCTCATCTATTGAATTGAGTACATCATTGTAGCTAGAACTGCCAGTGCTAGGTTGAGCCTTGAACTCTGTTTGGTTTTCAACAGCAGCTTCATTCGTAACTTTTTCCTGGATTAATGATTTAGCATTCTCTAAAGCCGGACTCTGAATAGGAGTCCCAGGCTTGCTTTGAACACTCTCTATAGAGTTAAGTAGATTGCCATAGCCATTTTTTGAGTTCGGATTAATTATGGCAGGAGTTTGTATAATTGTTGTTTGACCTATGCCCTTGGTTTGAATTGGACTAGTAACAGGTGTGACCAAGGTTTGCACTGCAGGTTGCACTAGAGTAGTTTTCTTCTCGATAATAGTTGTAGTGCTTGGTGTCACAACAGTTTCTTTAACCCTTACAGGCTTCTCTCTGACCGGTTTTTCTCTGGTTTCTTTGATAATTACTCTCTCTTCGACGACAGGAGCTATCTCTTTAACTGGTTCTACTGGCGCCTTAGGATGAGTTTCTAAAACTTTAGGCTTACGTTCGGGAGTTGGAGCAACGGGTTGGCTCGGAGCTATTACTGGTCTAACTCTTACTGGTGCTGTCGGTTGTGTTGGACTTGCTACGCTAGGAACTACACTAGGACTAGGGTTCACTGGAACGACTATAACTGGTGCTGGTGCAGGGGCTACTGGTACAGCTACTGGTTCTACTGTCGCGGGAACGGGAGCACTAGGCTGAGCTAGCTCAGATGCCTTTCTAGCTTTTGCTCTTTCTATAAGTAACTTAAGACGCTCGTTTTGGTCTGCCACTCCAGCGCTTACAGAACTAACCGTAAACAAGAAACTTAATAATAGTAAATATAATTTTGGAGACATGAGCACTTATAATTATATGCCCTTATCTAGCGCTAGTCCTTTACCCACTGCCCTAATGATTGTTAATGATTAAACTGCTTGGTTGAGTTTAATAGCTTCTTCAAGCCATCTTAACAATTCAGTTTCTCTAACCCAATGCTTACTACTCTCTAAAGGAGCTGATATTAATTTCTTGCTTGCCAGTGCTCGGACTGCAAGGTCATACTGAGCTAATTGATCCATTTGAGGTTTCCTTACACCGTGTTGGTGAATCGTCGTAATGTCTATAGTTTTCATTCTCGGAACTTTACTGTCAACTCTTAACTTTGATAAACCTGCCCGGCTCAACTTAATAACTTCCCCAATGCCAACAGGGCTGTATTGCTCTACTACGTCATTTTTCCTGGGTTCAAAGCCGGTGATTATTGAGCAAGACTGAATTCTGTTCGAGTCGTCCTGGGTTATTGCATCGTGCAAAGCGTCTGTTAGTTCTATAGTGTTTCTCTGGCTGGAAAGTAATACATATGACCTCGTATCCCCTGTCCTTACTTCTTTCACTGATTTTGCAAGGGCTTTAGACCATTCTCGATCTTCATCGTTGAGCTTAGTCATTTCTGCGCCATTACGTCTAGCTAATTCATCTACTTGAGTCCAGATAGGATTCTTTGACCCATCAAGGAAAATATGAGGATCTGCTATTAGTGCTACTTTATGAGCCATATTTTAATTATATCTATACTCTTAATTGAACATAATTAGTATTATGTTAATATCTGTCATTACAAATAAGTCTAATACTCTGATACAAGTATCTATGAGGTTTTTAGTATGATTGAAAATACCATGAAGCCTTCAGTAACAAGTCTCGACCATCTTTTAGATAAACCAGAAAATCTTATGAACCCAGCTACTAAGAAGTACTTGCTGGCTAATATGAGTTCTCCTCAAGTGGCTGATTACCTCAAGAAAGATCAAAGGATTATTTTACCGATAGGTAGTACGGAACAGCACGGTCCTGATGCTATCACCGGCATAGACCACATTACAGCAACGGGTATTGCTTACGCTGTCAGTGAGCTTAGTGGCATCCTCTGTGCGCCACCGCTCAACTATGGTATGGCCATGCATCACTTAGGATTCCCTGGGACTATGGCGATCAGACCAACTACTTATATAAACCTAATCTGTGACTTGATTTCAAGCCTTAAGCGTCATGGCTTTAAGAAGCTGATTGTTATTAATGGACATGGCGGAAATAAAGGCCCCTTCCAGAATGCACTTGCTGAGCGGGCTGACGAGTTCTCCGAGATGGATTTTAGTTTTATTAATTGGTGGGTACTGCCGGGCTTAGAAAAAAATATCATCGCTAAATACTTCGGTGAGAAGGAAGGTTACCATGCGACTCCTACTGAAGTGTCTGTTGCCATGGCTCTAGTACCAGGTTCTATGACCATGCCAGCCAGTTATAAATGTCCGCAGAAGGAAGTATCTAATGATAATGTTGGCTGGGTGATTCCTGCTAAGTTTAGAGATTACTATCCTGATGGAGTGATGCGTGCAGATTATTCAGGCTCTACAGAAGCTATTGGTAGAGAGGCGTTGAAGCAAGCAATATTAGAGATCGTAGATATGCTAACCACCCCTTAGATTCTGCTCTAAAAGCTCCCAGATGCAAGGCATGCGAGTTCCGAGGACACGGAGTTGACTGAAACGTCAATGAGTAGTCCGAGGAACTCGCATAACACAGCAGATGGGATTTTTAGAGTAGAATCTCTAGTGCAACATCGTTGTATCAATGTTGAGCTTGGCATGATCTTTCAGACTGCCTGAATTAATAATCGGATCTTTCTCACTGTATTTCTTGTGCCACCAGCTTACAAATGCTTCCACTACTTCTGGTTCAAATTGAGTGCCAGAGAATTTTATAACTTCTTCCAAACCCTCTTCTGGACTGCGTGCTGGCATATAGACTCGATTCGTCGTCATGGCATCATAAGCATCCGCGACTGTGGTGATCTTAGCGATGAAAGGGATCTCGTCTCTGCTGAGTCCATGTGGGTAACCCTTACCATCGATGCGTTCATGATGAAATAAAATTGGTTCAAGACAACGTTTAAGATTTGGTACTTGTGAAACAATGTTGGCACCAAGTATTACGTGAGTCTTCATGATGGTGAACTCTTCAACGCTCAGGGAGCTAGGCTTAAACAATACATCATCCTTAATTCCTATCTTGCCGATATCGTGCAATAGTGCACCACCTTCAAGATTAAACTGATCTTCTTCAGTGAGATCAAACATCAAACCTAAATCCTTAGACATTTTAAACACGCGATAACTATGACCACTAGTGTATGGGTCTTTAATCTCTAACGCGTAGATTAGAGCTTTGGCTATGTTGTAGAATTCATCGCTCATCAAACCTTGCAATGAAATTATTATTTCATTGCACCTCTTCTATGTTCAGGGATAGTCGCCTCTCTATAATATTACGCATTCTCCTTTAAGAAAACATTAAAGGAGCAAAATACTTTTGAGTTCCTTCCCTCTATTGCAAATGATCTAAAACATACAAAGTATAGTTTTCAAGAGAATATATATGTATAGACTAGAGAATTTTCTAAAAAAAGGGCAAGAACTTATTAGCTGTAATAACACTTCAATAATATTAGGATATATAATGAGCTTTATGAATAGACTTGCAAGATATTTAAGCCTTGCTCTTATATTAACTTTGTTTAATGTCGCTTTCTCTGCCAAGCAGGCTCAAGTTTG
>CAYPGT010000083.1:0-6041 GCA_964410425.1 uncultured Gammaproteobacteria bacterium | reverse complement strand
CAACCTGCTAGAATTGCTCTTGATGGTTGTTGCAGTTGATAAATCTAGAATTCAAGTATTGTTTAGTGAAACGCAAATTGCAGCTAAAGTAACAGAATTAGCTAATCAAATCTCTCATGATTATGCTTCAGAAGGACATCTAGTCATCATTGGCGTACTCAAAGGCGCTTTCATCTTCACTTCCGATCTAGTACGTAAGCTTAGTATCCCTTGTGAGATTGAGTTTATAAGACTATCAAGCTATCACAAAGGTACAGAGAGCTCTGGCGATGTGAAAGCATACGACCTAACCTTGCCTGACTTAAGTGGTAAGAATGTTCTTATCGTAGAAGATATTATAGACTCTGGTAGAACAGCTAAATTTTTACAGAATTTTTTTACATACCAAAGCAAAGCAAGCAGCGTTAAGATTGCTACCTTATTTGATAAACCGTGTAGAAGAATTAGCGAACTTAAGGATCTCAAACCAGATTACTCATGCTTCCAAATAGATGATAAATTCATTCTAGGCTATGGCTTAGATTACGAACAAAACTTCAGAGAACTACCCTATGTAGGCTACGTCGCCCTAGAATAGAGGTGAAGCTGTTTCGGGCTTTTGAGCTTCCATATAATCATTAACTTTTTTGTGATAATCGTTTACGATACCAGTCAATGATGAACTGAAATTTTTAGACGGGTGATCTAAGAAACCAATAGCAGAGTAGCAAGCTATAAATGAAATCACAGGTCTGAGTATATGTTTAATAGATTCAGGTATTTTGATCAAACTATAAAATTTATTCTGAATAGAATTAGTGACATTAGCAACAACAACCGGAGCAGCAATCGCTGAGATACCTTCATGAATTAAGAGCTTAGTACCTGCTCTTAGTTTCTCTTCTGCTTTCGGGTGCTCTTGATAATTAATTATCACTCTAGCCACCGTAGGAATTACTGAAATCAACCACAGTCCCCCATATATCAAACTAGCAATAGGACTGGGGAGCCAATGATAAAGTGATTCTTTAAAAGATTCAGCTGCATCATTTGCTAATGCTGATATTTTCCTGACTGGCCACTCGTCATGCAAGAACTTAGCCATGCCACTGGGTCCAGCATAACTTGCACTATGCATATCTCTCTTCAATTCTTCTGATTTATTTTCAACTAGCCCAATATCATTCGACTGAATTGCTTCATGCATATCTAGTACCTGCGGAGCGGGGTTCTCAGATCTAATTGGTGATGGTGCTATTGGGCGAAGCAATTATTTTCTCCAATCTAGTATTGAACGAGCAGCAAAAGGGCCAAGCCTCGGTCAGCGCCGAAGCTTTATAAGGCTAAATTAAGCCATTCAATACGTACGTACAGGTTAAATAATAGCATTTAATATATATTTACGCAATCTGGCGCCATTTCATAGGTAGATTCACCCATGACAGGCACAAAGAAATGATTTGACATCTGGACAAGCTGAGCAATAGACGAGAGTTGTCTCTGTTTGTGAACGTAAGTGAGCAAACAGAGACCTCGAGTCCTGCGAAGCTTGTTTGTCAAATCATTTCTCTAAATGTGTGGTTAATTATCTACTTGCAGGAACTCTGGCTCTATTAAACCATAGCCACCGTCGTCTCTTTCATAGACACAAGCAATTTTATTAGAGTAGATATTTAAGAACATGTAGAACGGGTGACCACAATCATCAAGCATTTCTATCGCTTGTTCTGGTTCCATCGCCTTCATTCTAAAACGTTTCACTTTAATGATCTTAGGCTCTTCGTATTTTTCTACTGCCTTAAGAATGTCTGCTGAAACAGCTTGAGCATCAGAATCATCATCCAATCCATATTGCTTAACACTCTGACCGTTGTGTATCTTACTGTAGATCTTTGTCTTATACTTTCTCATTTGAGCTTCGATCTTGTCAGTAACAGTATCGATACTTGCATAAACATTGTCTTCAGATGACTGACATCTAATTACATGTCCACCTTTAAGGTTGATAGTAATTTCTGCTTTTTGGTTTTTGTCTCTGTTCTTCTTTAGCACTGATAGAACTATGCGAATATCATGATTCTGAATTAATGAATCAAAGTGCTTATGTATTCTGGATAACTTAGTCTCTGCGTACTCTTTGATAGCTTCTGTTATTTCAATATTTCTTCCTTCGATAATAGTGCGAGCTCCTACTGTCATATATTTAATTCTCCTTTGTAAAATCGCTCATAACTGCGTTACGCTCGTCCCTCGCCATCCTCATTGACGTTTTAGTCAACTCCGGTGGCTCGGTACTCGCAAGCCTTGTTCTGAGCGATTTTACAACAAGGCTCTCCTTACCAACACCAGTTCAACGCTCAACGATGAACGATGAAAACAACGGTGAACGTATTAGAGTAATTATAGCATTTTCAATATGCTAATATGTATTCAGTGCCTCAAAAATTTATAAATAAAGAGTCTAGAGCGCTCACAGTAAACCGTTTGCAGAGCAATCGTAAACTACGCGTTGCCTATACCTTGGGTGATCTGGCTGGTATTGGTGAAGAAATATTCTATAAGTTTCAGCAAGAATATAAAGATTGTCCTTGGCTTGAAATCAACCTTATCGATGAAAAATTAAACTATCAAACAATCCAAAACAAAATTGCACCTGGCAAAGCCTCTGCCCATGCAGGTGAGCACAGCTACAAGGTACTAGAATATGCTGACCAAGCAATCAAGAATGGAGATCTAGATTATCTCATAACGGGGCCTGTCGCCAAAGAATCTCTCTGGCTTGCTGGAATCCAGTGTTCAGGACAAACTGAACTACTTGCTCAAATCAATAAACTATCTCGTGATGATATTGAAATGTTTTTTATTCTGGATAATTTACGTGTAGTACTTGCGACCAGACATGTACCAATAGTACAAGTCTCTGACGTCCTCAAAGCAAGACTCGCAAAAGTACTCAGCAACAGTGTTACAGCATTAAAGCAAATCTGGAATATTTCATCACCACGCATAGCAGTAGCTGGCTTAAATCCACATGCTGGCGAGAACGGTATACTCGGTCAAGAAGAAAATCAATTCATCATCCCAAACATTAATAGTTTTAGAGAACTACATCCTGAAGTCGATATATCAGGTCCTTACCCTGCAGATTCTTTGTTTGGCAGGGCAGCACAAAACTATTTAAGCTCCACATTAGAACTGCACGATTTATATGTCGCAGCCTATCACGATCAAGCTCTACCTCTTATTAAGGGCATAGGCGGCTTAAGAGCTATCAATTTAACGTCAGGTCTGCCATACATTAGGCTTAGCGTGGACCATGGAACTGGGTTTGATATAGCTGGTAAAAACCTGGCCAATCCTGAAGGCTTATATGCCTGTACAAATTACTGTTTAGAGTTAAGTACAATTCAATCTACTAAAGAATAATATGCTTTAATCTCATTTTTTCATTAAGCCACGCGCAGCGTAACCGCCGCAAAGCGGCGGAACCCACCCCATCCCGGTTCAAGGGATTTTCAATAGCTAAATTATAAGAATCAAGTAAATTAGTGATAATATTGGAGTTTCGGGGAAGAATCTAAGCTTGGAGGCGCAATATATATTTAATTCATGTCAATAGGTAACAGTAATTACAGAGGGAGAAGGCCAAGAGTCTTTATCCCATTAAACGAAAATATAAGAGTAAGAAGGCTCAGAGTTATTGATGAAGGTGGACATAATCTTGGAGAGATGTCCCGAGAAGAAGCCTTAGAAAGAGCTAGAAGTGTTGAATTAGATTTATTTGTTATCTCTGAAACTGATACTGTCCCTATCGCTAAGATCCTAGATTACGGCAAATATAAGTTTGAACAAAGTAAGAAAGAAAAGGGTCAAAAGAAAAAACAAAGTGGTGGCGAGTCTAAAGAGATTAAGATGCGCTACAACATTGACATTGGCGACTATAACACCAGAATAGACCATGCTAAAAAATTCCTAGCGAAGAACAAAAGAGTTAAGCTGAATATAACCCTTAGAGGAAGGGAGATTCAACACTCTGGTCTGGCTATCAATCTTGCTAAAAGGTTTGTAGAAGATTTGATTGAGCATGGAACTATAGACGGTGCACCTGATAAAATGACAGGTAGATCGATCATAGTGTATATTATTCCTGGAGCCGATAAACAGAAGATTAAGAAGAAACAAGAAGAAGCCGCTAGGCAAGAAAAACATCATGTTGAAAACAGTACTGAACTCCAAGATTCATAGAGCCAAGGTTACAGAGTGTGATCTTGATTATGTTGGTAGCATTACTATTGATCGTGATTTGATGGACTCCGTAGGCTTAGTAGAAAACGAACAGGTTCATGTCTTAGATATTAACAACGGTAATAGACTTACGACTTACGTTATAGAAGGCAAGCGTGGTTCAGGAGATATCGCTATCAACGGTGCTGCAGCAAGATTAGTCAGTAAGGGTGATCTAGTTATCATCTGTGCTTACGCTCAAGTTAACGAATTAGAACTTATTAATCACAAACCACAAATTTTATTAGTAGATGAATTCAATAGACCTAAAAGAATTTTAGATAGAGAAGAAGCGTTTACGCGGATGTAGCGTAATTCCGTGCTCTTGCTAATTCTCGCGCAGGATTTGATTTAACAAAACTTAGATATCCTTGATGCTCATCACGAGTTTTAGTTTGTAAGTTTTCATCGTTTTGTTGATTGTATCTCAAGAAGAAGAATTGACCAATTCTATCAAAAGCAATCGCAGCCTCATGGAAAGCATCACGTAGTTTTTCAAAAGCATTAATATTTTTAACTCCAAGCAAGCTTGCAATACTTTGGTTAAAGACACGTGCCGAGAGATCAAAAATACTTCCCGCTAAATAAAAGAAACCTGATTGTTTCGCGATAGGGTTGTCAAGCTTGAAGATACCATAGTCACCAACAGCTCCTGAGACATCACGCACAGCTGCACCGATCTTCTCATGAACAGTCATACCAAAAATACCACCACAAGAAGCTAATAGAGAGGCAAAGATAGCGATATCATTACCATCTAACTTAAATATATGTGTTGGATCTTTAGAGAACTTAATCCAAAAATCCTTACCTGCTTCTTTAATCGCTTGTAATGAATGTTGCCAACCTTCACTGTAGGATGAGAAATGAGATTTCTTATGCTTGTCTTTAATGCCAGCGACAGCTCCATCTATGCCCGTAGCAATACCTCTAAATAGATAGATACTTCTCAATCCAAGGAAAGCGGCAACACCTTCAGTAAAAAAAGAAAAAACCAAGAGCGGATTCTTCTGTTCAAAGGCTGACAACAAACCAGCTACAGAATATGTACCTAAATGCAGTTTAGTGAAGAACATACTTATATGGTTAATAATTTTTTTAATTGGATTAGTGTCGTCAAATAATCTAACTGGTGCACTGAGGAAATTTACCAAAGCCGAACTTCCTGTAGTCCATTTCACGAGAGTCTGACCAATAAAATCTTTAAGGGAAGAATCTTCTTGCTTATTCGTTTCATTATTTGTATTAGTGAAAAGTTGCTGGATATCATCTTGCAACTCAATGTTTGGATGTTGAGCTTGAGATGGCATAGCTACAGTTCCTTCCTTCGCAGCAGCGTAGGAAGGATTAACCATATTGAAATTAATGGTATCTATGGCCATAATGTATGCAAAGCCAGATCTAACCGCCTAAACAGTTAAATCTATCTTTACAAGTTAAAATGATACAATATAATAGGTTAATATGTATAGCCTGCGGCTAAAATTCTAAGAAAAACAACGATTTTTCTGGCTTTTAAGCTGAAGATTGTTATTATGGACTTTGTTAAGGACGGTTGGCGAAGTTGCTCAGGGCATCGCTGCTGTCTTCACTCAGGACGGTTGGCTCAGTTGCCAGTGAGCGCGCAGCGCGAACGAAGCGATAAAAGACACCTGCTCCTTACCTAGGACGGTTGGCTCAGTTGGTAGAGCACCTGCTCGACATGCAGGGGGTCACTGGTTCAAGTCCAGTACCGTCCACCATCTTAAAATTTAAACATAAGGGACTTGAACCGTGAC
>CAYPGT010000082.1:0-6211 GCA_964410425.1 uncultured Gammaproteobacteria bacterium | reverse complement strand
CTCCGGAAGGTGCTGCTTCCTGTGGTTGATGATTTTATTAAAGCCTCTCGAAAATCGACAAATATGGGTGATTCTAAAATTATTTGTTTGAACACTGATGGTCAAGCCGCTATAGGATTGATATTTAAGTGTTTAGCTGTGCAAGTCTTAGATAATAAAGGTTCTAGACTTTTGCGTGTACCTACTCGTGAGTTAAGTCAACTCAATTTGTTTTTACCTGCTACTACTAGTGATGGATTTACTAGACCTAATGTCTTGAGTTTTAATTTTAATGAAACTGGAACTTGTGAAACTATAGATCTAGAATCTATACACCAAAGTTTAATTCAAACAACAAGTAAAGTTCAGCATGCTTGTGGTCGTGATACTAGTAAACTGGGTGATTTAACTTGGGGTATTGATTCTAATAGTTCTCAAGAAAGAATTAATACTCATGAACAACTTGAGGGCGCTACTTTGTATCTATCAAGTGATGATAAAGATCGTGAAGGTGCCGTTGTTTATCAAGCAGGGTTTAATGAGTTCAGGAATTTAATGTCCGAACCACTGAACCCTGCTCTGTCTGGATGATATTTGTTTTATGTAATGGTGGGTCTTCGGTGACTTGAACACCGGACCTCACGCTTATCAAGCGCGCGCTCTAACCAACTGAGCTAAAGACCCTAGCAAAAAAGACCTGAGTGGTCTTTTAGCAAATGAAATTATAAACCCAGCCTTCATTGTGGTGTACAAAATCTCTATAAACTTAGTAAAATTATTAGAAATTAATCCGTATAGCGTTATATTTAATAGCTTTTGTTATACTTATTCTTCGGATGGCAACAAAGCGTGCAGTAATAATGATCATAGATGCGTTAGGTATAGGTTCTATGCCTGATTGGAAGGACTATGATGAAACAGCGTTATCCAATACTTTAGCTAGCGTTTGTAAATATTCTCGTGATAATTTAGGTGGAATACAGTTAACTAATCTACAGAAGCTAGGTTTGGCTAATATTCAGAAGCTTGATGGACTTGATGCTATTGAGTCACCGATTGCTTCTTATGGTAAGATGGCAGAACTAAATGCTGCGAAAGATACCATCACTGGACATTGGGAGATGATGGGAATCAAGGCGCAGAATGCTTTCCCTTATTATCCTCATGGCTTTCCAGATGAAGTGCTAGAGAAGTTTAAGCAGGCTACTGGTACTCAAGGCATATTGGGAAACTGTACTGCTAGTGGCACTACTATTATTAATGACTTTGGTGATGAGCATAATGCTACAGGTTGTCCGATAATTTACACTAGTGCTGATTCGGTTATGCAGATTGCTTGTGATGTAGCTCGTATACCTTTGGAGACACAATATCAATGGTGTAAGATCGCAAGAGAGATCATGCGTGGTAAGCACGAAGTAGCAAGAATTATTGCTAGACCTTTCGCGCTTAATCCTAATTATAGACCTGGTTCTACTAAGGCTGCTGAGATGAAATATGTGCGCCTGGGAGATAAGCGTCATGATTATTCAGTGCTGCCACATTCAAGGTCAATCTTAGACACAGTCCTAGAGCAAGGTGGGCGTGTTACCGGCTTAGGTAAGATTCAGGATATATTTGCTGGAGTGGGAGTGCCTGAAAATATTCACACTGATAATAATGCTGATGGCTTGGATAAGTTTATTAATGCTTTAAAACAAGCTCCCCAAGCGGATAAGGAGATAGTGTTTATTAACTTAGTGGAGACTGATTCTAATTATGGACATAGGCGTGATCCTGAGGGCTTTGCTAGAGCACTTGAGGCTATCGATAAACGAATCCCAGAAGTTTTAGAGAATCTTAGTGATAACGATATACTACTGATATCGGCTGATCATGGTTGTGATCCTTGCTCAGCGGGTAGTGATCATACTCGTGAATATGTGCCAATCATTTCTTATAATAAGAATACTAAGGGGAGAAACCTTGGTACTCGCAAGACCTTCGCTGACATGGGGGCTACTATCCTAGATTGGTTTAATCTAAAAGATGCAGAAATTAAGATTAGGGGAGAAAGTTTTATCGCATGACCTTAACCCAAGAAAAAATAACTAAGTTGGTTTTAGTTGCTGGCTATGGTGAGCTTCCAGACCGGCTTGCAGAGGCTGCTACTAGAGAAGGCGTGGAGCTTATGGTTCTAGCCTTGAATCACGATACCTATAGGCGCATGAGTAAGAACTATGAATGCTTTAAGTACTCTCCCATAGAAGTTTTTCCTATGCTTGATAAATGTAAAGCACATGGTGCTAAATATATAACTTTTATAGGTAAGGTACCTAAGCTTGAGTTTTTTAAGAATATTCATAAACTTGATAAGCGATTACTACAACAAATCTCTAAACTGAAAAACATGAATGATGATTCGTTGCATTTGACGCTAGTAGATTTTTTACGTGAAGAAGCTGGATTAACAGTGATTGATCAAACTAAATATCTTAGAGATTGTTTTCCTGGTCCTCAAGTTTTAACGGTGAGGCAGCCTACCAGTGAAGAGTTAGAAGAAATTAATTATGGTTTAGGTATGGCTAAGGGGATTGCAGCTTTAGATATAGGACAGACTGTCGTGGTGAAGAACCGTGCAGTGATTGCGGTAGAAGCTATAGAAGGAACCAATGCTTGTATTGAGAGAGCTATTCGTAAACTGGGTGTTTTTGCTAGGTCTAAGACTGTGACTGTTTGTAAAGTAGCTAAACCTAACCAAGACAATAGATTTGATGTGCCGACAGTTGGACTCAAGACTCTTCAGGCAATGACTCCAGGTAGTATACTAGCTTTAGAAGCTAATGAAACTTTTTTTGTGGAACAAGAACACGCGATTGATTACGCGAATAAAAACAATATTTGTATCATTGCAACTTCACTGATTCTTTAGATCTAGGTGAAAGTACCCGAGGGTGCGGATAAAACAATAGTCAAGTACAATTGCATTGAACAAATCATGCCAATTCTAGACTCGGGAACCATATACTCATTAGCCGAAAAATTACCAGCTGTTTCTCCAGCAGCAATTCAGTTAGTGTCTTTAATCGATAATCCGCGTACTACGAGAGACCAAATCGTACAGCTGGTTAGTACTGATGAGACTTTGCTTGCTCAATGCTTTAAACAAGCTAACTCAGCAGCTATGGGGTTTAATCGAGAGTATACCTCTATTCCATCAATAATCGATGTCTTAGGTTTCTCCTATATTCGCAAAGTTGGAATGTTTGTTGCTGCTAAAAGCATTATTAATGACCCTACTGTATGGTTTGAAAGTGTGTTCTTAGGAGTTGCAGCTCAATACCTTGCGCGTAAAGCCAATTTGAGTGCGGTTGATGCTGATAAAGTTTACATGGCAGCCTTATTTTTGAATTTCGGATCTTACTTCTTTAAGCAATTTTATCCAGCAATTTATGCCAATGTTCAATCTATTAAGAGCTTTCCTTTAAGAATGAAGCAGGAGTTTGAAGAGTTTGGTATTACTTTTCCTGAAGTCTCAGCTATGATTCTTGGCACTTATGACGTTCCTGATTCGGTGATTGAAATTATTCGCACACAAGCATTAGCTTATAAGGAAGGTGCAACTAAAGAGAATGCTTGCATTGAAGTGGCTCGATTAATGTTAAATTTACAGAGTGCTGATGCTGACACTATTAGAGCGCGTTTAGATATCAATGAAGTACGCCAATTGGTAGCTGGTAAAGGGATACCGGTGCAGGACATAGACGAAAAAAGTATTGAGAATATTAAGGTGGATACCCGTGATTACGCCATGTCATCTTAGACTTGTCCATAAATCGCCCATAACTTCGTTGCGCTTCGTCCCTCGCCATCCTCATTGACGTTTTAGTCAACTCCGGTGGCTCGGGACTCGCGCGCCTTGTTCTGGACGATTTCTGAACAAGTCTATAATGTGATTAACATCTACAATATGGTTAATATAAACTAATACTATCTATATCTATAGTCACTGTCACTTCGTTAACTCTCTTGCGCGCCAGGAACATAGACTTAAGTGCTTCGATTAATTGAGCATCTTTATTATTCTGCATCAGAGGGATTTTGATCACTAAATGATATCTGTATTTGTTATTAATCTTAGAGATCAATGCCGGGCAAGGTCCTAATATAGATACAGAACTTAATCCTTGACCGGAGTCTAGGTTCTCTATAGTAAGTCCTTGCTGCTCTAGTAAATCACAGGTGAGCTTATGTAACTCATTAGCAGTGCTTATAGCCTGCACTTCGTTTTCTGCGGTTACTAAGAATCTTATTAATTTAGAATATGGTGGATATTTAAGAATCTCCCTCATCTCTATCTCTTTAGCGTAGAATGTTTCATAATCTTGCTCCTTAGCGTCTAACAATACTTCTCTGTCTGGTTGATAAGATTGAAACACTACTAAGCCAGGCTTGTCCTTGCGTCCAGCTCTGCCAGAGACTTGTGTGAGTAGCTGGAAACCGCGTTCATCGGCTAAGTAATCTAGCTGAGAGAAATTACTATCAGCAGAAATCACCCCTACTAGAGTTAAATTAGGATTGTCTAAGCCTTTAGCAATCATTTGTGTGCCTATGAGGATATCAATATTACCCTCTCTAAAATCATTCCAGGTATTGATGTAATTATTCTGTATCTTGCTGACATCGCTATCTAATCTTCTGATGCGAGCTTCGGGGAAGGCTTGCTTGACCTCTTCTTCAAGTTTCTGAGTGCCTAATCCAAAGAACTTAATAGCTTGAGAGTCACAATCAGGACATTGATTAGGGTGAGCTTCGGTGAAACCACAGTGATGACAGACCATAAGCTTACGATCTGAGTGGTAGACAGTCTTACTGTCACAATGGCTGCACTTGTAAACAAAGCCACAGTTCCTACAGAATACATGGGAGGCTGCTCCGCGCTTATTAAGGAAGAGAATGATTTGCTCCTTCCTTGCTAAAGCCTCTTGGATATTGGATCTGAGTAGCCTAGAGAAAATACTCTTGTTAGCATTGTTAAACTCCTCTCTCATATCAATGATAGTTACTTTAGGCAGAGCATTGTCAAAAACTCGTTTCTTGAGTTTCAGTAGATGATAATTATCAATCTTATTTAATGCCTTATAGTAAGTTTCGATATTGGGAGTGGCAGAGCCTAGAATTAGCGGACAATTATTAAGCTCACAGCGTTTCTCTGCAACTAACCTGGCGTGATAGCGCGGAGCTGGACTGTCTTGCTTATAAGAGTTCTCGTGTTCTTCATCCATGATAACCAAGCCTAGGTTTTTCACTGGCGCGAAGATAGCGGAGCGTGCTCCGACTATAATCTTAGGTTCTCCAGCTATAATCTCTTGAAAGCTAAACTCTCTTTCTGACTGGCTTAGAGCACTGTGCCAGATCAGCACATGCTCTTGCCCGAATCTTTGGATAATGCGTTCTGTAAGCTGCGGTGCTAATGCTATCTCTGGTACTAAGAAGATGGTACTTTGCTTCCTTTTAAAGCAATCTTCCATCAACCTTAAATATATTTCGGTCTTACCGCTACCAGTCACGCCATGAATAAGAAATTTTGGAGCATTATTCTCTTCGGCTATTGTTTTTCTAATATAATCTAGCGCTGCTTCTTGCTCGCTAGTGAGAGTAGGAATGCTTCCTGCTTCTAAGGTCTTAAGTCTGTCTAGTGGGTCGTTAGTTTTCTTTGTTGGAGTTTTGGAGTTACTTGAATATCGAATTTCTACTAATCCCTTGTTTTGTAGTTTTCTTAGTTCTTTCTTCAGCTCAGACTCGGGTAATTGGGTTAATGTTTTTAACCTTGCCCATTTGGCTTGATTTTGTCTAGCCTTGAGTAATGCCTGAATAACAATGTTATCCTCTGCTGCCATATTATCCTTGGAAACAAGGCTGATAGTTTTCTCGGGCTTACTAATTAATCCAGTAGCGAGAACAGAACTGAACACTTCTGAATATGAGCAGGCATAATACGATGATACGAATTTGATGAGATTAATTAGCTCGGAATTGAAACTAAAGTTCTCAGAGATCAGATCCTCTATCTCTCTAATGTTAAAGCTCTTCTCTTCGTCACTCAGGTCATTGTATATATCTATTATTAGACCGTTTTCTTTTTGGTTGCGATATGGGACTAAGACCAGCGAGCCAATGGCTAATTTATCTTCTAAGTCTTCAGGAATAGCATAAGAAAGTGAATTAGAACCGGGATAACTAAAAGTTTGTG
>CAYPGT010000081.1:3015-6629 GCA_964410425.1 uncultured Gammaproteobacteria bacterium | reverse complement strand
CCAGACATCGCAATCCCTTTCACGAAGTATTTTTGCGTTATAAGAAATAAAATCACTACTGGTACTACCATGATAACTACTGATGCCATAAGTGGTCCCCATTCAGCACCACCAAGCTTAGACTGGAACTGTTGTAAGGCAAGAGATAGAGTGTATTGTGATTCGTCGATAAGGAAGATGCTTGGTTTAAGCAGATCATTCCAGCTGATAAGGAATTGAAACAGTCCTACTACCATTAGAGCTGGCTTGGCAAGTGGCATGTAGATGTCCTTCCAGATGATGAACTCTGATGCTCCATCAATGCGTGCAGAGTCAGCAAGGTCACGAGGAATGCTCAAGAAAAATTGTCTGAGTAAAAAAATATAGAAAGGTAAACCACAAAAGTATGGAATTATCAGTGGCAGCATAGTACCATACCAACCAAGAGCCTTAAACAGCATGAATTGCGGCACCATCAACACCATATCTGGGAGCATGATAGTAGCTAGAGTTAGCATAAACAGTGGCTCACGCCAGCGCCACTCTAATGCACTGAAAGCATAAGCAGCTAACGACGAAGCAATAATTACTCCGAAGATATTAAAGATAGCTATATATAAAGTATTGAGAAAACAATGTAAGAAATTAATTTTAGTAACAGCCTCTATATAATTAGTCCAAACTATAGGAGAAGGTAGCCATTGAAAGTTTGGATTATAAATTTGTTCTGAGCCCTTCAGGCTGGTAGAGAGCATTCCGGCTATTGGTACTAAGAAAATAATACAGATACTTGTAAGAATAATATATATTGAAAGTTTTTTCATAATAGTGGATCCTTACGTCGCGCTTCGCGCTCCTCAGGATGACGGGGCTATTTTGCCTTTATGAACCAAGCGCCAGAGGCTCTGGCTATAAGCTTGCCTTCTTGATTTTTAATACCACCTTCGACGTAGTAAATAGTGCGTCCACGTTTCACTACTTCACCCCAGGCTGTAAGAGTGTCATCAGGTTTGCCTGCTTTCAGAAAGTTTACGTTCATTTGCATGGTGACTACAGATTCAGCACCACTGTGAAAATTACAAGTGACTGCACCTGAGAGTGCGATATCACAGAGACCATTAATGATGCCGCCGTGTACTGAGCCACCTATATTGAGATATTCTGGTTTAATCTTCAGCTCTATTTCACAGTAACCTTCTTCATATTTATTGAACTTAACGCCTAAGTAATTTTCAAAAGAACTTTTGTATCTGCCTTGAGTGATTTTTGCTACTGCATCCTCGGAAACCATTATTCAATTGTATCCGCTTAATGCTCGGAGCTCAATATTCCTTGCTAGATAATAACTATGCTAGAATGATACTCCGCTATGCAAGTTACTAATAAATCTAAGACCATAATGAGACAGCCAGATTTGAGCATCTCTAAGACTAATGAAGAGAAGGGCATCAAGTCATTTGATAATTTTATGAATGGAGCTTTAAGACAAGTATCTAGAGATGCTGGTTCTTTCTCTACTTGGTCGCAGGTTCGCAGGCTACTTAGCAAGACTAAGATAGATCCTAGTGAGAAGCATATCTTTGAAATAGTGAAGAGAATGGAGAAGGATAAGGTTCACTCTCAAGTGGCTTTGCAGCTTACTGAGATGACTACTACTAAAGCTCAGAATTTACAGAAACTAACTCTCATTAAAATGATTCCGTTTTTTGTAGCAGTTTTAGGTTTGATAGTTCTTACTGTTTTAACCCTGTGTACCAGACCTCTGGAGTTCGCTAACCCAGCTGTGCAAAGATATTTGATTATCTCTGTGTTATTTATTCCGCTATTATTCTGGGGTCTTAAGCGTCGTGCTGAAGCTAAGATCGATATGATTGCTACTAACATACTGTTACAAGCTGCATCTGCCTACGCATCTGCTAAGCTCCAGGGTAAGGGACAGATAGCAGCAATGCAGAATCTTGAAGAAATGAGACGCAAGGCTAAAACCATGGAAGCTAAATCCAAGAAAGACGATAAAAAGCTAGAAAAACTGGATAGCAAAAAATCTTCTAAAAAAGAAACTAAGTGATAAGAAGTCTGAACAAAATTCTAACTATCCTGCTAGTAGTAGCTATTGATCAAGCTTCTAAATTTTGGGTGCAGGCTTATTTGAAAGGACAGGCTGCATCAGCGTTTATCCCTGGTGTTTTGGAATTTAGTTACACCGAAAATACTGGCATTGCTTTCAGTATGTTTAATGATAAACCTGAATTGCTAATAATATTTAATACACTGATTATTGCTGTATTAGTTATTTGGGCTGTTAAAACTCAGCATCTGAATCTGGGACTTTGTTTTATCATTGCTGGAGGATTGGGTAATCTTGTCGATCGCTTTATTCATGGCTATGTTATAGATTTCATTAATCCATTGTTTGTGAATTTCGCGGTGTTTAATTTAGCTGACGTAGCGTTGAATATTGGCGTATTCCTATTGGTCTGGAATAGTATTAAGAAATGAAGTTTATAATTGATGACGAAGAACACATAGACACTAGATTAGATGCTTATTTAAGTAGTCTTAGTGATCTAGGATTGTCGCGTAGCTATATCAAGAAACTAATTGATTCTGAGAATGTCTCAGTGAATGGTAAATTAGCAAAGGCAAGTTATAAGCTACGCTCTGATGATGAGATAGAGATAGAAGTACCAGAAGCTGTGCCTCTTAATATAGTCGCAGAGAATATACCGTTAGATATAGTTTATGAAGATGATGAGCTGATAGTTATTAATAAACCTATTAACATGGTGACGCATCCTGCTCCTGGAGCCTATTCTGGGACCCTGGTTAATGCAGTGATGTACCATGTGCAAGCTAATAGTTCTAAGCTTTCGGATATTAATGGTGTACTGCGTCCTGGTATAGTGCATAGATTAGATAAAGATACTTCAGGTTTAATCGTGGTGGCTAAAAGTAATGCTGCCCATGCCAGTCTCTCAGAACAGATACAAGACCGAACTTGCAAGCGTTTATATAAAGCTCTAGTACACGAAAACATTAAAGAAGATAGAGGTACTATTGATAAACCTATTGGTCGTAACCCAACTGAACGTCATAAGATGGCAGTCTTGTCCTTGGGGGCTAATGGTACTAGAGAAGCGAGAACGCATTTCACCGTGCTAGAAAGATTTAAGTTTACCCATAAGAGTTTTACTTTAGTAGAATGTCAGCTCGATACAGGCAGAACCCATCAGATCCGCGTGCATATGTCATGGATGAAGCATCCTATTTTGGGAGATACAACTTATTTAGCTAATAAAAACAGTCCGTTTAATATCAGCCGTCCCATGTTACACGCCTATAAATTGAGTTTTAAGCATCCTATTAGTGGTCAAGATTTAAGCTTTGAAGCTGCGATACCAGAAGATATGCAGAGAGTTTTGGATGTCTTGAGGACTCAGGGCGTTGAGTAATAATTAAAATCTCAAGCTGCTTTCTTCCACGTTGTTTTTGGGATTAGTTTCTGATCCTTGCAGTTTTTTAGGTAATCATTTAGTAATGTTTGATAAGGTGTGTCTAACTCTTGAGATAGATTTTTAAAATAATCAATAACATCTAGATCCAACCTAATCGTCACGCTCTTTTTAAGCTTACTT
>CAYPGT010000081.1:0-2915 GCA_964410425.1 uncultured Gammaproteobacteria bacterium | reverse complement strand
TTTTTGCTTTCTTTGGATCCCATGTGAAGTCCATGTTAAGTATGTACAAAGTATTTTATAATTAATACATTGTACATATATTAATTATACCAGAATTATTAGAATTCTTAACAATAATGGTTTAGCGTTACATTAGGTTAAGAGTTAGTTAAGTACTTAACTATAAAAACCTAATTTCTACAACTTTGTATCTTTGTAAAAGGCTTTGTATATGGTCAATAATATAGGTCAGAATAATAATTTAGGGGCAATTCAAAAGTCAACAAGTCCAATTGTTGCTGCTGAGAGAATTAGTACAAGTCCTGTTGCTCAGGCAGCATTTGCAGAATTGAAAGAACTGTTTAAGGGAGTTGCAAATCTTGAAAATAAGAATGGCTTGGGAAAACAATTATATGCGAAGGATACTGATATAGAGCTCAAACCTGAACAAATAGTGATAGCAACTAATGGAGCTGCTGCCAATGGACACTTAGCTGATGCCTGAGGAAGTTTTATGCCTGAAAACGAAAAACAAGAAATAATATTACACTTCAAGAAGTTTTATAATGCTTTGTCATTAATAAGTAAACAACGTCTTAAAGCTATCGTAGACAAAGAACTTAATATTGTTACTGAGTCTAAAGTAGATCAAAGTTTAACTTATAGTTTTAGAAAACTTAACTCAGATCGTGATTAGTAGTAATATATAACTAATGTCCCGAATCTCTTGCATTGGAATAATTGCACCAGCGGCTTCACTGAAAGAAGGTGAAGAAGAAAATTTACATCAAGGTATTAAGTTCTTAGAAGAGCTTGGACTGAAAGTTAAACGAGCGGATAATTTATATGATAGAGAGGAGTTATTTCCTGGAGCAGGAACTTGGTTGCCGGGTAATGCCGAGCAGCGTCTGGAGTCCATGATGAAGCTTTGGTCTGACCCACAGGTGCATGCTTTATTAGCGATGCGTGGTGGCTATGGCTGTATCCAACTGCTTGATAAGCTTGACTATAAATATATAAGTAAGCTACCCAAGCCACTCTTTGGTTATAGCGATTTGACAGTTTTGTTCTGTGCTATTTATACACAGGCTTATAAATCTAAACTCGAATTGTTTCATACGCCGATGTTGCTTGAATTAGCCAAGCTCAACTCAAGATCTAGAGATAGTTTTATTAATATACTTTCTAGTGTCGATTATGAGGCTTACCATGATTATGATTTCAGAATTAATACGCTTGAGAATAAAATCCTTGGTGGTAATCTGACCATTATTAGTAGCCTTGTTGGTACTAAGTTTCTTCCTGATTTTCGTGGTGCTACATTGTTCCTGGAAGACTGTAAGGAACAGGCTTATAAGATAGATAGAATGTTTTATCAGCTAGATATGGCTGGTGTTCTTAATGGGATTAGAGAGCTTTGTTTGGGTATTCCTCTAGAGGCAGAATACAATATGAATCATTTGCAAAGCTTGGCTGCTAAGCATTCGTTTATGCTTAAGACTAATATAGAGATAGGGCACGGTGAAACCAAACTAAGCATCGCTTTGGGCTGATCTTGCCTGGCTTTGTGGGTAGGGGCTGGCACTGGATGTGGCTTGATTGAACGCCAATCCCTGAGCTGGCTTGGTAGCTTTCTCGCGTGGCGTGCCTTCAAGGATTAATAGCTGCGATGACCAAATGAGTCCATAGTGTTTCTTGAGTTCATCAAACTGGCTCTTATGATTTTCATTGATAATAAATCTGAAGCTGTCGGAACTCTTCTCTACATGGATATAACTTTCAGCAAAAGCTCTAACACAATCACCAACTATGTCTGATTGTCTCGGGTGAATAACAAACTCAAAGGTAGAATTATGCTCGAGATCACGCTTGTATGCAAATCCATAGATACTATCCATATCGTTAGAACTACTAAACACGAAAATCTTCTCAAGATTATTCTTGAAAAATTTACTGCTCTTGTAAAGCTCATCTCTATATTCGATAATCTGCGAACCTGCGTCAATATCGATAAGCTTTATTATGTCTTGTTTCTCTAGCTCGCGGCAAAAAGCCTTAGGTGCAATATTCTCATTAGGACTGTGTTTGCTTGAATCATATTCGAAACAATAATTACGGTTGTAACGCTTAAATCCACAGCTATTCATAAATTCTATGTCAGATACTTGTGTGATCTCGTTGAGTTCTCGGATAAAATACCTAACCCGACGTCTATGAGCGTAATCGTGAGTAAATTTATTTAAGAACTCTCTCGCTTTGTGTTCGATAAAGTGGATCTCAATCAAATATTGATTATCGAAATAATTAGAAAAGAGTATGGTATCTGTTAATTTGCCACTATCGAAAAGACCATAATAATACTTGCCCCAAAGCAGATCTTTTTTGAGCTGCATTATATCTACTAAATTAAGTGTTCTTGTTCTGTACATGTTTTAATTCCCCCTAAATGCGATGCGTCAGTTCCTATTATACATACCGAGATTTTCACGATAAGTGTTAATACGGGATGCAGATGCTATATAATAAAATTAGTGAAAAACCTCCAATTACGAATCAGCTTTCTCCTTTTATTATTTCTTTGTTTCAATGCGGTTCAGGCAATTTACCCTAGCGGCATAGTTAAAATTCACAACGCTAAACTTAAAGCTAATTCAGCAGAAAAACTTGGTAAACAATGGTTTGATTTTATTTATGAGTATCCAGAAATATTAACGCCAGAAGGTAAGAAGTATAAAGTAGACCAGTATTGTAGTTATAGCCTCGAACTTGATGCAGATGGCAAGGTAATTATAGACAGTATTAAATTATTGAAGCACAAAAAAAACTTCAAATACAATCTCAAAGCGATTCAGTTCTTAAGAGAGACAGAATTGGTTTTCACTAAAATTAATCCTGATAAGCCTGTTGAGTTAGAGTTTATTTACGAGAGTTTTTAG
>CAYPGT010000080.1:0-6676 GCA_964410425.1 uncultured Gammaproteobacteria bacterium | reverse complement strand
TCATAAACGACACGACGACATGAGTATGCTAGAGATCAGTCCTGGATTGGTGTTAGAGAGTATGCTTAGTTAAGTTGCAAAGTTGTGTTTCTGTAATTTTATCCAATTATTTAATACAGTAACATACATTATTTTTGGATCGGCGCCATTCCCTAAAGCATGATCTAATTGACCAGCAGCATACGATAAGCTACTGTCTTTATCTAACTTAAGTTTTGGTAAGTAACTGTCAAAATCGTTTGACTGCAGTTTCATAATCTCACTATCCAAGGGAACATTGCTGCGACTCTTTTCTAATTGACTGGTTAACTTCACGAATTCACAGAATAACGTCTGAAGCTTTGGACTATTCATCATTTTTGACTTTAAATCTTCTTCGAAAGCCGGATCAATTAATCCATTATCTCCAATCAAAGAAGCAGGGAAAAAACCTTGAGCCATATCTCTCGCTTGACTATCAGAGAGGATAGCCTTAGCTGCTTGATTAGAAACTTCTGCATGCAGCATAGTGGCAAGACGCTGCCCCATATCTTCTACTAATTTCACTGCAGAAGGAACTTTGTCACTGCCGCTGCACAAAGATAGAGCCTGAGTTACGAAACCTCCAAGAAAGCTTTTTGCTACTAGGGCTTGTGATTCTGTTGGTAGACTAATAGGACTTGAACTCATAGTAAGGATTATCTTAGCATTGTAGATAATTGCGAGTCAAGTGGCTAATTTAGCAATTACAAGCCACTTAGCTTAGTAGTCCACAGCATATAATGTTCTAAGTCATGGACATACTATTTATCATTATCAGCATTTTAACTATCACTCTACTTATAGTAGTTCATGAGTTCGGGCATTTTTTAGCAGCGAAGTATTATGGATTCCAAACACCGGTGTTTGGCATTGGCTTACCCTTCGGTCCGTCTATTGATTTATTTAAGAAGTGGGATACTCAGTTTAAGTTTTATTGGGCGCTGATTGGGGGCTTTGTTGCTATACCTGAATTAGGCGATGAGACTGACCCTGAGACCATTAAGAAGTACAGTCTTAATAAACCTCTAAGAGAATTCCCTGTCTATCAGCGTGCCATAGTAGCCAGCGGCGGCATAGTGTTTAATATTCTGTTTGCATTTTTACTTGCCGTAGTCATGGCAGGCTCTGTGGGCTTGCCTAGAGCCGTGGCTAATAGTAGCGTCACTGGGTTCGTTACTACTAATACTACTGCTAAGGATGCAGGGGTGCAGCTTGGCGACAAGATCCTAGCAGTGAATGATAGTCCCATTACGACCGGCAAAGAATTACAAAAAACAATTCATGATCTAGGTGAACAAGATATAGACTTAACTATAGAAAGAGCTACTCAAACTCTACAAATCCATCTACATTCTAAGGGTTCTCTGGGAATTGTTCTGGGACATCAGAAAGAATATAAGAAATTCGCTCCTAATCCCTTAATATGGATCTGGGAAGCGTTTAAGTTCACGGCTGATACTACAATCGCCATGATACTTTCAGTGCTGGGGCTGCTTGCGGCTTTAGTTCATAAGATACTTGCCTTAGTTATACCGAATCTTAGTCCGATGACAACGGAACTTGGCGAGGTAAAAGGCATAGTAGGAATAGTGCAAATTATCAGTCACGATATCAAATCCAACGCCATCCTCCTCCTAGAGTTTGCGATTCTACTGAGCCTCAATCTGGCGGTAATTAATATACTGCCTATACCTGCACTAGACGGCGGTCATCTATTGTTCATGGCTTACGAAGCCATCACCGGCAAGAAGCCACATGAGAAAATTCAAGAGACCGCAATTCAAATTGGATTTTTATTTTTATTAGGCATCATTGCACTTACTACTTTCAACGATATTAAGAATTGGATTTTTGGATAATCTAATTTGTCCCAATCGGGGTCGGGGGCAAAATGGGACATTTCTTTAGAAAATCCTTATATAAAACCCTATATTCATTCTGAGATTTAATTTTTTGCAATATTCTATTAGACGTTTTTGTTATTGAACTAACTGAAATATCAGGGAATAATTTTCCAATTTGATCATGAGATAGAATGGTAAATTTTCTAAGAAGAAAAATAGCCATATTACGCTTGTTTTTGCAATCCAAGGTTGATCTCGAAACGAACTCTAAAATTTCATTTTCAAAGTTAAATTTTAAAAAATTTGTCCTTATCAACTTACTATCATCTGTAGAAAAATCAATCGGATAATCATTGCTATATACAGCAATGTTGTCTAACTCATCTATATCAAGCCAATCAAGGCTTGACATCTTATTAATAAAATATGGAATAGTTGCTAAATTATGACCCATCTCTTGCAATTTTCTTTTAATCAATTCTATTTCCAAAAAACTCTCTCTTGAACTGCCCCTAATATAAGAATGAATACTTGACCATCGCCATTGCTCAACTGAATCAACAAATCCGTCTTTAACTGGGTTGATGTGGATATAATAAAAAAGATTGACTAAGTAAAAATTACCTAACACTATTATTGATCTAAACCGATCTTGAAATAATGGACCCACTCTTGAATATTTGTTATTGAATACTTGTGCATAAATACCATCAATGTCATGCATTATCTTCGATAGGTCATCATTTAAAGTCTCAAGTAAAAAATGATAATGATTTCCCATCAGACAGTATGCATGTATTTTAAAGCTATATTTTTTGTAAGCATAATTTACAATACGAAGAAAAGTTTCACGATCTTCTTCATCAAGAAAAATACTTCTTTTTTCAACTCCTCGATTGAAAACGTGATAGAAAGCGCTTGGCTGTTTTTGTCTTTTCCCCCGTACCATAACAAATTTATGCTAGCAAACATGTGCAAGATTTATCTTGAATCTAAGTGTCAACCCCGTCATTATAAATAATATGATAATTTGTCCCATTTTGCCCCCGACCCCAATCGGGACAAATTATAATTTCATCCTATGCAAGAACACAAACCCTCATTAGCAGAAAGTATCATCGTCTTTGTTGTCACTATATTAATACTGGCAGTGGTACTTGAGTTTATATTAGTATTCAAGAATAAAGACGGACGTAATTATGATATCGAGATGTGGAAATATTCTCGCGAACTTAAGCGTGTCTCCGATAATCCTAGACTTGGTCACGAACACATTCCTAACAAATCCGCTAAATTACAAAACGTTGATATCAGAATTAATTCATTAGGCATGCGTGGAGATGAACCTAAACAGGCTGATACAAAAATACTACTGCTTGGTAGTTCTATAACTTTCGGTTGGGGCGTAGCAGAGAATAAAATTTATCCTGAACTTCTAGAAGCCAAGCTAGAAGCCAGTGGCAAGAACGTAGAAGTTTATAATGCAGGCATTGGCAATTACAATAGCCCTAGAGAAATAGAATTATTCTTCTCTAAGCTTGAAAAAATTCACCCAGATATCATAATTCTTAATTCCTTCATTAGAGATGCTGAATTGATTCCGGCTCCTAAACGCAATTGGTTACTGGAGAACTCTCAGCTTGCTGTAACCATCTGGTCAAGGCTAGAACAATTTAAGCGTAAGTTTGGAGTTGAGAAGAGCTTTGAAGAACACTATAAGGATATCTATGCTGACGACTATCCTGGTTGGATTGAAATGCAGAAGGCTTTTGAGAGACTCTCTGCTTATGCGCAAGCTAACAAGGTTAGAGTGATAGTAACAATGATCCCTGATATTCACAATCTTAAAAATTATCCATTTGAATTTATTCACGAGAAAACAGCTCGCTTGGCGCAGGCTAACGGATTTGAGTTTGTAGATTTCTTGGATTCATTCAAGGACATAGCAGATCAGTCTACTCTCTGGGCTATGCCAGGTGATCCGCATCCTAACGAGACTGGACACCGGTTAATAGTAAATCAGTTGTACAACTATCTTGTAGCGTTTCCACAGTAGGTTTATATTCTATATACTCATGAGATTAAATCGTCATCCCGAGGAGTCCACGAAGTGGACGACGTCGGGATCCAGTCATAAATGTAAATATTGTGACTTTCGACTGGATTGCTACGCCGCTTCGCGGCTCGCAATGACGATGATTATCTAATGACTTGTAACAAACAATAAGCTAATATAAGGATAAGATGTTATTCAATTCATCAAGTTTTCTTGTATTTTTCATCTGCTTACTTGCAGTGACAGCGCTCAGTCCATCTAAGTGGACTAAGATCATACTCTTAATTGCTAGTCTTGTTTTTTATTCTTTTTGGTATCCACCTTATTTAATCATGCTGCTAGTAACTGTAAGCATTAACTATTTATTTTTGAAACGCATATATGTTTTGAGAAATACAGAGAGCGACGATAGTCAAGCCAAAAACTTACTTATCATATCCTTGGTTTTTAATTTGCTATTGCTCTTTGGTTTCAAGTACTTGCATTTCGTGGCAGGAGCTTTCGGATATACTCTCCCTACTGATTTCAAGTGGGCATTACCACTGGGTATATCTTTCTATACCTTTGAAGCTATCGCCTGCTTGGTAGATACTTATAAATGCCAAAACCCCTTCCCTCCTAGGTTTCAAGACTTCTTGTTTTTCGTGAGTTTCTTTCCACACCTGATTGCTGGTCCTATCTTGAGAATTAAAACAGATTGGGCTCATGTGATGCATCCGATTAAGCCTAATTTCAAATCACTCAACTCTGGATTATATTTATTTACCTGGGGACTGTCTAAGAAGCTACTGATCGCAGATAATCTGGCAGTGTTTGTTGATAGTTCTTTTAATAATATTGCTGGTTTAAGCTCCATAAATGCTTGGCTAGGGATTTATGCTTTCGCAGTACAAATATATTGTGATTTCTCAGGTTACGTAGATATGGCTCTGGGGCTTGCCATAATGTTTGGCATAGAGCTTCCTGATAACTTTAACGGACCTTATCTATCTCAATCTATAACTGAGTTCTGGCACAGATGGCATATCACCTTATCAAGCTGGCTTAAGGACTATCTCTATATTCCTCTTGGTGGTAATCGCAAGGGTGAGATTCGGACCTTTATTAATTTAATGATCACCATGCTACTTGGTGGTCTATGGCATGGTGCTAATTGGACCTTCGTAGTTTGGGGTGGCTTACATGGACTCTATCTTAGTGTTGAGAAACTTTTATCCCAGCATTTTGGTCTACCGCTTATCGAAGACAAGAATAAATTCTCACCAAGAATATTTATTCAACAAATAATTTGTTTTCACTTAGTTTGCTTAGCTTGGGTTTTCTTTAGAGCACATAAACTAACTGAAGCTACTGATTATATTTCAAGATTAATCGACATGAGCACTCTAAGCTCTATTAATCTAGACTCACTTGCAGGAACAAGCCTGGCGATACTCTTCCTTGCTTTATGCTTGCATCTCTTAAACCGGAAATTTAACCTTAAAACTAGCATCAGCAGCTGGCGCATGGAGTTTAAGTTAGCGTTTTTATTACTTGCTATAGTTCTTATACTAGTTATGGGAGTGAAGCAGGAAGTAAGATTCATATACTTTGACTTTTAGTCTCGTCCGGAAATCGCCCATAACTGCGTTACGCTCGTCCCTCGCCATCCTCATTGACGTTTTAGTCAACTCCGGTGGCTCGGGACTCGCAAGCCTTGTTCTGAGCGATTTCTGAACGAGACTAGTGGCTCAATTAGTAGATCGACTATAATATAAAAATGCTGAAGGCTATTACTAATACTTGTTCTAAATTATATAAAGGTCTAATTTCCGGCCTGAAGACTCTCTATGAGTTATTTATCTACATCTCTAAATCTAAGTTCTGGTGGCTAGCACCGATGATACTGGCACTAGTACTCTGCGGAGTATTCTTAGTAGTAGTGAACACTGTAACCACTACCATGCCGTTTGTTTATGCGTTGTTTTAAGCTAAGGTTACCTTCTTAGCTTCGGAGGAAATAAACCAGCGATACCCAAGGTTACAACTAACAACCATACCGGATGCTGACCTGAACCATCATCTTCTTTGACTCTCCTAAATGCATTTTTTGCACCGTCAGGTGTCCAGCTGTAAAAGATCTCGTCAAGATTTTCAAAGAAACGACCAAGCATAGCTGACTCTGATTCATATTTTATTTCTGGTTCTAATATAGGTAAGCTGCGCCTTGCCCTCTTCTTATTTTCTACAGCTAGCGCTTCAATCTCTTCTTCAGACGCAGGTATCTCTTCTAAATACAGCTTATTAACATCTCTTGGGCGACATTCCTTGAAATGAGTTACATGCACTAATGATTCGATTGAAGCATTAACTTCTACACTAGGCATCACAGCATGTAAGAATTGTGTTTTAGGTAAGGCTGTTTTGATTAAATTGTTAACCAAATCATGATTTTCAGCATTGCCACCTATAATTACTACCTGAGAATCTTTTGCTGGTTTCTTTGCAAACAATTGAGCAATTTCTGTAGGTTTGGTTGTAGCTTTAACTGGATTATCACCCAAAAGTTTTCTTACTTTAGCTACTTGCTTGGCATCACCATATGCAAAAAAAGAACATGAAGGTTTTCTAGGCAATACCGCTGACATAGGAATATTATTTTACATGGTTATAATCTTATCCACAATCTGTATTTCTACATTATGGTAACTTTATTAGTAGTTATTCTGATACATTATTTACATCATGGATAACCTGAAGAAAAATCTAGGCGTAT
>CAYPGT010000079.1:0-6760 GCA_964410425.1 uncultured Gammaproteobacteria bacterium | reverse complement strand
AAGAGGCAAGTATTGAGGGTAGTTTAGACCAAGTTTCTGGTAAGTGTAGCCAATAATCAATGAACCTATGATGTTGACTATCAGAGTTGGCAGCGGCAACCACAATATACAAAAATATCTCAGCAAGCTACCAAGCGCACCGCCGAGCATAACATGAAGTGAATTAATAAGGAGGGGGTGCATGGTCTTTTCTTTATCTTATCAGATAGCTCCCAAGATTCTTCAAAAACTCTGTTGCTGGTATGACTTCTACCTCCCCAATAGTCTGCTGAATTGTACCAAGATACACTGCTAGTAAATGTGCTTCTGGATAGTCTTCCTTAAAGGATTTGAGTCCTTTCAGATCAGAGCTGTGAATTTTACTTGAATGTTTAACTTCAATGGCAATAAGTTTATTTTCGTTCAGTAAAACAAAATCTACTTCGGTGTCATGAATAGTGCGCCAATAATAAATTTGATAACCAAGTGCCTTGTATTCGTTAATAGCAAGCATATCTTGCAAGAGCAGGGTCTCTAAACCGGCTCCCTCAAGCTCTGGCACAGCATCAAGAATACTTCTAGGTCTGAGATGGTAATAAACTCCAACATCAAAATAGTAAAACTTAGGATGGGCTACTAATCGACGTTTGGCTCTTTTAGTGAAAACTGGAATGCGATAAGAGACAAGCATATCCTCAAGTAAGTCAAAATAGTTAGTTACAGTATTGGCTTTGATTGCAGTATCCCTGGCAATAGAGCTCATGTTTAGGGTTGCTCCTTGAGAGAAACTAGCGACTTCTAGGAATCTAGAAAAAGCTCCTAAGTTACGTACTAAACTTTCTTGTTGAACTTCTTCTTTGAGATAAGTTTTAATATAGGACTGCAGATACTTCTCTGCATTCATAGTTTTGTCGTCATAAATCTGTGGCATATGTCCATATTGAAGTGACTTAGCTATATCGAAATCCTCGCCAAGTTCAATTGCTGTGAGTGGATAAATTTTATAGGTATGTGCTCTACCTGCTAGTAGATTTACTCCAGCTCTTCTCAGGGTACGAGCACTAGAACCAGTGAGAATAAATCTGCGCTTCTCAGATTCTATAAGTTTATGTACTTCATCCAATATCTCGGGGACTTTTTGTACTTCATCAATTACAATCCATATATCCTTATCTTTGGAGAGATAGTTTTTTAGTCTAGAAGGGTTGACTTCTAGGTCAAATCTAATATTGCTGTCTAGTAAATCTATAAATGTTGCAGATGAAGAGAGTTGCTTGCGTAGCCAATAGCTCTTACCCGTCCCCCTTGGCCCAAATAGAAAAATGCTCTGATTGGAGTCTAATGGTAAATTTATCGCTCTTTTGTACACTCTAATAGGAATTATACCGTATTTTTCCTATCTTAATCGATAGATGTATCATAGCAGAGAGAATAGTATTAAACCTTAAAATTATTTAATCAACCTTAACTTTGCCTTAAATAAATTTACCTATGTGCTTGCTTTGTATAGTTCATAAGCGACACAAGGGATGATTGCGATTTAGGAAAATAAGGGGTAATTAAAATGGCAATAGGATCAATAATAGCAGCAGGAATAGACGCATACAAAAATAACAAAGAACGTGTCGATGGAGCGGTATCAAGTGCAGCTCAAAACATAGGTAGTGCAGCAAGAGATCTATATATGAGAGCTGAGTTAAATGAGATCAGAGAAGCTAATCGACCTCCAAAAAGTTTTTTTAGCTTAAAAACTGAAGAAGAGCGTAGTAAATTTCATGAAGGTTATAAAGCTGACATTGAAGACAATGGACGTCCTGACGGCAGTCCTGAGAAAGCAAACTTTAAAAAAGAAAATGGATACGATCTTAAGCCTGGTAGTACTAAAGAGTGGGCAAAGTTTGAAGCAGAAGTATTGATACCAAGAGCAGAGTTTAAAGAAAATTTAAATTTAGCTAAAAGCAATGTTAATTAAGATCCTAACACCTTCACATATCTTGACTCAAGATCTGTAATTTTATAATTATCCTTTCAAAGGGGATAATTTATGGAAGAAGCTAATAATAGACAGCTAGGCTCTGCTAAAGAAGAGCAAGCTTGTAGATATTTACAGAACTTAGGTTATCGAATTATAGAACGTAATTGGCATTGGGGCAAGCGTGGTGAGATAGATATCATTGCGATAGATCCGCAGCGTTACGGTAAAGAATATTTGATCTTCGTAGAAGTGAAGTATAGAGAGTGGTCTATGGATATGAGCTTGCAGGCACTGGGTTATAAGAAAATAGAACAACTTAAAAAACTTGCAGTAATTTATATGGAACGTCGTGGCTATCATGCGTACAAGACTCCAGTGAGTTTTGATTTCGTCGCTATTAGTGGCAGGGAGTTAAGGCATATTAAGGATATCGTGCGATAGTCTAAGCAGTTGAGGAATCGTCATCCTGACGTCGCCTGCTTCGCAGGATGACGACAATCCCCTTTCTCTGAATAGTTACCAGTAGCCATCTTGCTATATAATAAAGCTCAATGCTTAGATTATTACTAATCTTGCTACTTATATTCTTACACTGCCATAGCGCCAGTGCCGTTATCTCTTACGATCAGCAGGGGCTAGATGATTCGTTTCTGCTGCCACCGCAGATAGAGAACGAGAAGCTTAACAACAGGGTTAATTTTTCCTTTCATGATACTGATCTTTCGGATATATTACTGATGCTTTCTAAGGTTGGAGAGTTTAATGTGGTGATGCCAGACAAGTATAATAAAAAGATCACCGTTAAACTAAGTAATCAAAGAATTGTAGATGCCATCGAGGATATTACTGAGCTAACCGGACTAACTTATAATTTTAAGGGTAATAGTTTACTTATCTCTGGTAAAGACACTCAGGGACAGGTGTTCACTTCAGTGCCAATAATTTATTGTCAATCTCAAGACATGGTTGAAGCTTTAAATAGTTCATTGTTCAAGCAGCTTGCGATCAGTCAAGATCCCGCTAAAGCTAAGCCTCATGCTTCCGCTGACCCCACTAAGAATGCTGTGATTATTGTAGGTGATGAAGATCAAGTGAAAGCGGCGAAGGATTTTATAACTAAGCTGGATACTCCTCCATTGGTTAAGATTTATACGCCAAGCTTCCTTACCATGCAGGATGCACGCAAGCTCATTAGTAATAATCTAAGTAAATTGAACAGTGTTAAGTTAAAGCGTTATGAGAAGAATAGTTTTATTCTTACTGGTGTGGCTGACGAGGTTAATGTGGCACTGGATCTATTAAGAACTTATGATGCTATTCCTCAACCTATATCTCTAGTGGCAAATGTTTATGCTGTTAGGGCTATTGATCTTGAAACTTTTCTATTGAGGAATAATTTCATGGACACTACTAAGGTTTATGATTTTAATTCTAATATCACTCAGGGAGAGGCTTTTACGTCACTGTTTAAGTATATGGATAAGGTTTATCAGCAGAAGTTTGATACTAACACGAGTCCACCTGTGAACATTCTCGGTATAACGGTCCAAGCTGAGACTAATTTATTGGATCAAAATACTTTTACCTTAACGATGCTTGGTGAGACCTTTGCCTCTGTTGCTAGAGACGATCAAATAGTGAGACTTATAGATAAGGAGCAGCTTAAGACTTATAAGGATATTAAGAAGAACCTTGCTAAGAGTCACGCAGATTTAGTATTGGTGATCATTAGGGCTATTTAGTCTTTTTGGTCATCTCTTTGATCAGTTTCAGGCTTTGTGCTTCGCTAAGTATAAAACGTTTCTCTAGGAAGCTATTTAGTTTTTCGCGTTTGAGTGCTACCTCGTGATCAAGTATGTCTCTCTGATATTTATCCATAAGTGAGAAATCTGGTTTCTCCTTATTCATTTCGGCAATTAATTTAGACTTACGCTCTTCTATAGTGCTAGATTCTTTAGCCTGAAAGGCTTTCCAAGACTGGTTTATATCTTGCAACTTAGTTTGCTGCTCTTCATTAAGATTAAGTATCTTCCAATCTATATCATCACCATCAAGGCTGATATAATTGTATGATTGCATGTTTCTTAAGCTTGCAATACTTGCTAACGCTACTAAAGCTAGAACTAAGATCGAAGCTGCTATTTTAATGCCAAACTGAAGCTGAGGTTTCTTTTCAAGCTTCTTCTTGGGTTTGATTTTCTTCTGTTCAAGTCTTCTGATATATTGAGATAGTTTTTGCTCTCTTTCATTTAGGCTGTTTTCGATATCGTTACCTAACTTGGCAATTCTTGATACTGGATTTTGCTGAGCAAGCTTTTTTTCTATTGCTGCATAAAATTCTGTAAACTCTTCAATCTCAGTTGATTCAGGTTGATAAAAATTCTGTAATAAATCCAAAACTTCATCTGGCTCTCTGTCAGGAGGGTTCTTGGTGTTAGGTTTATTTTTATTTTCGTCCTTAGTCATTAGCGTTCATAAGAAAGACTTAAGATTCAAACTGTATGACAGTACAAATCCTCTAATTATATAATTATGACGCTTCTGTCTTGATTTTGTTCTGTGGCACTGGTTAATACGAATTCTGCTGAAGCTGATCAGCACCATAGTTAAAGCTATTCTCGCTTAGTAATGGAGTAAGTAATTCTTGTAATCTTTCACGAGCACGCCAGATCCTAGACTTAACCGTTCCCAGAGCGCAACCTAGTAATTCAGCAATCTCTTCGTATTGCATGCCTTGCAATTCTCTGAGCACTATTGCTGTTCTGAACTGTTCAGGAAGCTGAGCCATGGCTTTCTTGATAGCTTCCTTGGTTTCATTGTTACTGATGATCTCATCAGGTTTAAGTTTTGAATCTTTTACCTCTTTAATGAATTCATTCTCGCCACCATCATCTTCGTAAGTTTGATCCATGCTAATGGTTTTAATGCGACGAGGTCTTTTACGTAATTCATCATAGAAAAGATTTAGAACAATTTGATTTAACCATGATTTGAAAATCTTAGCGTTACGTAGATTATGTACGCCTCTATACACTCTTATGAAAACCTCTTGGGATAAGTCATTGAGGTCACGCCACTCTGGCGCTAATTGGTAGAGCAGGGCGAAAACGTTTTTTTGATACCTCTTGACTAGCTCTTGAAAAGCCTCTTTGTTCCCCACTTGACACAATTCGACTATTTCTAGATCGCTTGAGTTAGTAAGATGTAATTTTGTCAATCTTGTTCCCTGCACTCTTTGATTCTATTACCTTCGGCCCGGGCCGTCAATAGCATTTCAGGAACTTTTTTGAAAATATATTTGCTATCAGCTATTACCATAAAATGTCCCAAATGGGGTCGGGGGTAAAATGGGACAAATTAACAGTTTATTGTTCTGAATTAACATCTTTTGATATATTTGTCCCATTTTACCCCCGACCCCGTTTGGGACAAAAGTTGCTAGAATCTAGCAATTATGTCAAGAAAAAAAATCATTGCAGGTAATTGGAAGTTAAATATGAATCAAGCGGAGACTAAGCAATTTCTTGCTGCTCTTGCTCCAAAACTTAAAATAGAAGATTTACAGGAAATAGAAGTAGTTATTTGTCCAACCTTTACTAGTTTGGCTACTGCTAAAGAATCAATTAAAAACTCTAATATCATTTTAGCTGCGCAAGATCTTAGTCAGTATAAATCTGGTGCTTACACCGGTGAGATTAATGCCGCAATGCTTCAAGAGATTGGGGTTCGCTCTGTGCTCGTGGGACATTCAGAGAGACGTGAATTTTTCAAGGAAGATGACGCTGTAATTAATGCCAAGCTCAAGACTGCATTAGAAGCTGGTCTAAATGTGATCCTGTGTTGTGGTGAATCAGAGGCTACTAGAGACGCTGGTAAAACCGATGCTTGGGTTACTGGGCAAATCGAAGCGGCACTAGCAGGCGTAGCAACTGACTCTCTGGCAAGCAAGATTGTGATTGCCTACGAACCGATCTGGGCGATCGGTACTGGTAAGACTTGCGACTGTTCAGAAGCAAACAGAGTCATCAAATTAATCAGAGCTAAAGTATCTGAGTTGGCTGGTCAAGAGCAAGCACAAAAACTACGTATACTCTACGGCGGTTCTGTCAAGGCAACTACAATAGACGAAACTATTAAACAGTCTGATATAGATGGTTGCTTAGTTGGTGGTGCATCGATTAAGGAAGATGAGATCTCTGCGATCATTTCGGTAACTGCACAAAACTCTAGACTTGCTGTTCATAGTTGATGTTTGGCGCTTAAAACGTAGCTTTTATGCTATTATTTTAGATAGAAAGTTATATGTATTTTGGCAAGAATGATAAGGCAAATAAAGCAGCTGAGCGTGATTTAAGTTCGATTCTGAGCTTTTTTTATGAGCGGGACAAGGATGAGCTATCACGTTTAGCTGATGAGTTGAGTGATGAAGCCAAGGATTTTTTTGATGGTAGTGTTCAGAGTTTGCTTGGTTATATGCCAGAAGAGATTGCAGATACTATTATTACAATGAATAAATCTGCTCTAAATCAATTACTTTATAGCTCAATGATTACCGGCTATATTACTAAATCTGTCGAAGATAAGTTGAAGCTAGAGAAACTTTGGCAAGACGAGAAGCAGGATCAGGGCACAACAGAGACACTTATAGATAGATTAATGCAAAGATCAACTAAGAAAGTTGATGATATTGACGATATCTTATAATTTCAGGACAATTTTATTAGCATTAATACTTTATAAAGGGCAATATCCCCCTGCTATAATCTCCTATGCGGAGTGGAGCAGTCTGGTAGCTCGTTGGGCTCA
>CAYPGT010000078.1:0-6779 GCA_964410425.1 uncultured Gammaproteobacteria bacterium | reverse complement strand
TTTGTACATATCTTTTTATTAATAAATTCTTTTATATTAGTTTCGCCGCTAAAAGCAATGAGTATTACCCCTGTTTATCAGGCTAAGGTTCAGGCTTTTGAAACAAGGGGGCTCAATATTCAAGTAGTACCAGAGACTATCGTTGATACTGAGTTAAGCTTGGCTGGGGATTTTTTTAGTGCTTTTCTTTCTAAGAATGCTTCTCAGATTCTTAGAGTTCCAGAACGGACTCGATTGATCGGAGAAATTACTCAGCTCAGTAGACCTAAGTCACTAGGACTTGGTGCAAGATTAAAAATTCACGTTAATGAATTGATGTTTCCTGATGGTTCTACTGTTAAAGTTAGCGCTGATTTTAGTTCTAAGGAAAGTATGCAGAATGATGAACACCCTAGTAATGTTAAAACCTTAGCAAGGAAATTAATCAAGCATAGTAGTACTGTCACTGCTAGTACTTTAGTGGGTGCTGTTGATTCTTTACAATATGGTGGTATCGGTGCGGCTGTCGCTACTAGTGGTATCACTACTATGGTGGGAGCAGGTCTGGGACTAGGATTGGGGCTGGCTGGAGTTGTTACCACTAAGGGTAAAGAGCTGGTCAGTAGTGGTTTTGATCCTATTAATCTCAAGCTTGATTCTGATTTTGCATTTCTTGAGGAACTGCCTTTGTTGTCGCAAGGTTTTGAACCTATTAGCACTGAATTATTGGGCATAGATATTCGCGTAAAACAAATTTCCAAGTACAAATCTCGTGACTACGGTGAGTTTATGTTAGTGGATGTCGAATTAACGAATAATAGTCCGAATGATCTTTTCATGGGTGATTTTATTCTTAGTTCAGAACGGCATATACTACCAATATTGAACAACCCGCTACTTTCTAATGGTGGATTGAATTCTATAGCAATAAAGAATTCTCATGAGATTAAGCTTGCTTTTAGTCTAGGCTCTGTGAAGAAGAATGATAAATATCAATTGATGTTGTTGAACCCTGTTACCCAGGAGATAATCGCTAATACTGATATTGATGTATCGAGTTATTTATAAGATGTCAGATGAAGAGTTCACTAGACGCCAAGATCCCTTTGAAAACTTATTAGCTGCGCCAGAATATGAAACTTTACATGATTTCAAACCTTATAACGAGTCAATCATCTGGGAAATAAGTGATCGTTACTATCGCACTAAAGGAGTTATGGCATGGAGCAACAAAGCCCCCAAGATCATTCCGCATAAGATTGGCACTAATTATCAAAGTGCTATGGCTTTAGCTAAACTGGTTCAAGCTAATTTGCAACTATATCCGAGTGCTACTAAAATAAACGTACTGGAATGCGGTGCTGGTTCAGGAAGGTTCTCCCGACATTTTTTACTTGCAGCAAGAGAGCTGGGGATTCTAGGTAGAGTTACTTTACTTGTTACTGACTATTCTAAGAATAGTTTAGAAGAAATACGCTCTAGGGGAATACTGCAAGAGTTTAAGGAAGGAGAAGATTATAAACTATTAGTCTTGAATATAGTCAGTGACTCAATGATCCTGGATAATATTAGAGCAATATTTTTACATTATGTTTTAGATGCTTTGCCGATGACTATACTAAGATGGTCTCACGGAGCTGCTTTAGAAGAACTATATATCTCAACAAGCAAGAGAGAAGATCAAGATACGAACGTTTTAGAAAACGATTTCTTGCAGGCGAGATTAGAACATGAGGAACAGTGGCAACCTTATGATTGGGAGCAGCAGAGTGAAGCCGAGAAATATTATAAGTCTTATTTGTTAGAACATTATACTGACTATAAAAAAGAGATATTTTATAGCTATGCTGCTCTCCAGGCTTGTGATAATTTAATGCGCTTACTGGATAGTAATGGTTTCTTTTTGTCTGTAGATATAATTCCTAACCGTGAGAGGAGCTTTCGCTTCGCCGTAGTTGGTAATTCTATTGCTCATGAGGTTGATAATGATTTCTTGCTAAATTATTTACAAGGGCAAGCTTACTTTGGTTTGGTGCAAAATGATACCAAGAATATTTCGAGGCTATTAGTTACGAAGAATTCTGATCTATTGAATCAACTCAAACCCATATATAATCAGGTCTTTATTGAGAATAATTTGATCATAAAATACTTAGAGTTGGAAAAACAAGCAGAGGATTTCAGTGGTGCTAATACTAGTGAATTGAAGCTGATTTTGGAAGAGTTATTGGAACTCTCTCCTCATTACGCTTTTACTTATGAGCTTTGGGCTAGATATTATAAGGCCGTTGGTGATGATTCTAGTTACCAAGAAGCTTTGAAGAAGGCTAAGAGTATAGATTATTGGGGTGATTTGTAGACTTGCCCTGAAAGTCTATGAATTTAAGGATAGCAGCTCCTCAATTAATCTCTCAGCTTCTGCTACAGAATTAATAGCAAGTATTTGTGGTCTGATTTTAGCTGCGCCTTTCATTCCAGCGGTATAGCTAACTATATGTCTACGACTTTCTCTGATGCCTACTTCCAATCCTTTGTACTCTACGAGCATTTTACAATGTTTGATTGATAGGCTGAGTCGCTCATTAATACTGGGTTCTGGAAGAATTTCGCCAGTTCTAATGTAGTGATTAACTTGCTTGGAGAACCATGGCTTACCCATAGTTGCTCTTGCTATTGCCATACCTGCTGCACCTGTAATTTCTAATACTTGTTTGGCATCTTCCAGGTTCTTTATATCACCATTTGCAAACACGGGAATCTTAATTGCGGAGACAACTTTAGCTATCTCTTCCCAATTAGCTTCACCACTATAGAGTTGTGATCTGGTTCTGCCATGAATAGTCATCGCTTGCACGCCTAGGTCTTCAAATCTTCTTGCAAGGTCAGGAGTGTGCATGCTTTGTGCGCACCAGCCTAAGCGCGTTTTAACAGTCACTGGTAACTTCGTTGCAGCGATAACTGCTTTCACTATGTCACAAGCTAGATCTGGTTCACGGAGTAAGGCTGCTCCGTCTTGTCCCTTCACTATCTTGGGTACAGGGCAACCCATATTGATGTCGATAAATTTAGCACCAGATTCTTCTGCTATCTGAGCAGCTTCTGCCATGACCTCTGGTTCATGTCCGAACAATTGAATGCCTGTAAGTTGATCGTCTTCTGGAATATCCATGCGCGCTGTATGTCTATGAGTTTTAGAATTCTTGTGTGCGTAGGTAAGAGACTTAGAACTAAGCATCTCCGTAGAAAGCAACACATCAGGATCAAACTCTCTACAGAGCTTTCTATAAACTATATCCGTTACACCTGCCATAGGTGGTATATAGACACAACCGTTGAGAATCAGGTCTCCGATTTTGATTGAGTTTAGTTCTTTGACAGCCACAAGAGAGTATTATAGCTAATTGAGCTTACTTCTCAGCCTTAACTTTGTCTTTGCTATCTTTCTTCTCTTCTTTCTTTTTCTCTTCAGCTTGTTTTTCGCTATATTTCTTATCGAGTTCTGTTACTTTATCAATGATTTCTTTAGCAAGTGGCTTAGCATCAGTGATTTTAGGTTTAAGTACTTCTACAGCTTTCATAAGTTGCTTGTCTTGAGCATCTTCTGGCTGTCTGACTCCAAACTTAACATTTGGATCAAAGAACCAAGGCCCTCTGCTCAAGTCATAATCAAGCTTCTCTAGTTTGACTTCGTAATCAGGTTTGATACCTTTCTTATTGATATCGGTTTTATTCGGTGTTAAGTATTTAGCGATAGTTACATTTACGCCACTGCCATCGCCAAGCTTATTAATTGCTTGTACTAAACCTTTACCGAATGTTGTAGTTCCTACTATGTCAGCTCTACCGTTATCTCTGAGAGCACCCGCAAAAATCTCACTAGCACTGGCACTGTTACTATTCACTAACAAAGCTAAGGGCTTATCCGACGAACTAACCTTCCGTGAATTGAAAGAACTAACGTAACCATTCTTATTAACAGTACTTACTATCACTCCTTCATTTAGAAACATGTCGGAAATTACCATAGCGTTATTCAAGAGTCCACCTGGATTATTACGTAGGTCAATGATGTAGCCCTTAGCGTTGCCATCTAATTTATCCATAGCATCTAACAGTTCTTCCACAGTATCTTTAGAGATAAAGGTACTAAGACGAATATAACCGATGTCATCGAATATCAACTTAGCTTGCCCATCAGGAATAGATTTAATAGGAATGACAGCACGTGCAATAGTCTTCTTCATTTTCTCTTTATCACGCTTAACTGTGAGCGTAACTGAACTTCCTACAGGTCCACGAATCATCTTCGCTGCTTGCTCGATGGAGATACCAGAAGTGTTTTTGCCATCTATTTCTATAATTAAGTCATTAGGTCTCAGGTCGGCATTAGCTCCAGGAGTGCCTTCTATCGGAGCGATAACGATCACTTGCCCAGACTTGTCTAAGCCGATCTGTATACCGACTCCGGTTAATTCTGCTTCTATAGATTCCTTTTCTTCTTCAAATTCCTTGCGGTCAAGAAATCTAGTATAACGATCGCCTAGTGAAGCAATCATAGTCTCTATAGCTTTATAAGAATCTTCTCTAGTCTCTAAATAGTCATCGTAACGATGTCTCCAAATATCCCAATCTTGATGATTGTAATGTTGATCAACGTAGTCGGACTTGATTATCTTCCAAACTTTGTCATAAAGTTTGGCTGGTGCAATCTCAGGATATTTGGTTTCTTCTTCTAATTCATGTTGAACAGATAGTGCGTGAACTGGGCTGCTTAAAAACAGCATTAGTAGAATTAAAATTAGTTTAGTAAATTGGCGCATTCCTATATTATATATGTCTTTCGTCACGCTTTAATACTAAGCTCATAAATCAATTTGACTAACAAGCTTCGCAGGACTCGAGGTCTCTCTTTGCTCACTTACGTTCACAAAGAGAGACGACACTCGTCTTATCCTGCCTCTATAATACTTGCCCCGTTATCTACAGCTCTAAGGAATCTATAATCAGATTTAACGCCACTTTGCATCCAAGCAGATTGCATAGCAAGTGCGACGGTCTCTGCAGTTTTCTTATCATCTACTACGGCTATTAAGGTTGAACCAGCTCCAGAGAGCATGGTGCCGATGGCTCCAGCTTCTACACCAGTATCAAGCACACACTGCATTCCTGGTACGAGCTTGGCTCTGTAATGCTGATGTAGACGGTCTTTGAAACATTGCTTCAGCACTTCTGTGTTTTTTGTAGCGAGTGCAGCTACTAATAAACTGCTGTAACCCAGATTGAATACAGCATCTTGGAAATCTACTTGTGAAGGAAGCACTGCTCTTGCATCTGCAGTTGGTACCTTAAAATCCGGTGTCACTGCTACAAAAAATAAATTTTGATCCCAGGATAACCTCACATAGTGATGCTGTGCGTCAGCATAAACACAGACTATTAAGCCACCTAGCATTGCAGGTGTTATGTTGTCTGGGTGCCCATCTAATTGAGTACCTATTTTCAGAATCTTATTTGCGTCGTATGGCTCTCCAAGTATTCTGTTAGCTGCCATTAAACCTGCTAGTATCGCTGTACTACTTGATCCAAAGCCACCAGTAGTAGGTATATCAGCCTGGAAATGAATTTTTATGGACGGGGTAACTTGAGACTCCTTGCGAAAGACATAGTCAAAGGCTCTGTAAACTAAATTATCTTTGCTATAGGGGATTTCACTAGAGCTGACATTTGAGCTGTAGTTTAGTGCGGAGTCAGGTTCGTTGGTAATTTCGAAGCTATAGTTGTTATAGAGATTCAGTGCTAGCCCAATAACGTCAAAGCCCGGACCTAGGTTAGAAGTGCTGGCAGGTACTTGTACTGTGAACGGCTTCATTACTTTGTACTTTATACCACAGTATAGGTCATTGTAGAGAGGTTATATCCTAGGTTTCTCGTGGTAAAACTTAGATATTATGACAAAGTCGGCAGGACTAGATGAATTTGCTCAAGCTTTGGTCGCAGCTCTAAAAGCTATGAGAAGAGCTAATGAAGTTCCTAGTTATTTATCAGGAAAAGCAAGAGAAGTTAATGCAAGTTATATTGAAGGGTTGCTTAATGAAGCGCTTGAGACTGGAGCTCTCAAGGAATTCTTGAAAACTAATGGAAAGGTTAAAATCTGTTCTGATGAAAATATACGTACTAAGACAGACATTATCAGGGAAATCAGTGAAGTTAAGCCATACATCGACAGAATTAAGAGTGGTGGTTTTAAGCTAATGATTGAGAGATATTTAGCTGCTCATGAATTAGCTGTGAAGCTTTCAGATATTGTTGATGAAGTTTTAGCCCAGCAACCACCACAGGCGATCGCTGCAGAGAAGAAGTAATTCACCTCTTTAGCCTTTTGCCTTTATTATATAAGTAGTGCTTTCCGCTACACAAAAATTAAAACTGCGTTCTGCCATTAAGCAGAAGGATGGTTGGTGGGCAAGTATTTTTTCTGGTCCCTTAGCTAATCGTTTCTTAGAGCCAATTTGTGAGATAGCATGGATCACGCCAAATTTAATTACTATTAGTTCTTTATTTATTGGAATCATTGCGGCTTGGTGTTTTGCTTGCGGCGATCACTCGCATCTTATTCTGGGAGCGGTTTTGGTGCAGCTATCGTTCATTGTTGACTGCATGGACGGACAGCTGGCGCGTTATAGACAACAGTTCTCTAATTTAGGAGCTTGGTTAGATCGAGTTAGTGATCGGGTTAAGGATTTTATTTATTTCTTCTCCTTAGCTTGGGGATTTTTTGCTAAGCATGGAGAATATTTCTA
>CAYPGT010000077.1:0-6794 GCA_964410425.1 uncultured Gammaproteobacteria bacterium | reverse complement strand
GACATAGTCACATCTTCGAGCCCATAGATCCACTGTAGATAGGTCTCTTGGCTCTTGTTTACCAGTTCGCCCCTATACTTACCTTGCTTATATCTGATATCACCGTCAACCTTGCCGAACCACTTACCAATAATAGAAGTATCGCCAACTGTCAGCTCTTCGATCTCCTTAGCATCCTTAGTGAATAAATCTATATAGAGTTCTTTTTGTCTATCGAGCACTTCTTTAGTTGCTCGTATATCATTGATGGCGCTGTGGGCACCAATGATTTGTTTACCAGTATAGAAGTAGTAAGCGTTGGCTAAGTTATGAGGAAACATTTTACGGAAGATCTTATAAGGATCAATAAACGCGAAATCCTCTTCCTTTAGTTCGTAATGCACAGTTCTAAACAGTTCATTCTGCAAGAATTGGAAATCGAAGGTAAAGTTATATGCCACGAAAATATTAGCTTCTTCTAGTCCGTTGATTAGTTCTGCTGCTATATCTTCAAACTTAGGAGCATTACGCACCATCTCATTAGTAATGCCATGAACAGCAGTCACTGAAGCAGGTATCGCGATACCAGGATTAATTAGCATATTAATTTCCTTACCATCAGCAAGTATAATTCCTATTTGGCAGATTCGATCCTGGCTAGGATTAAGACCTGTAGTCTCTAAATCCACAAAAATATATTTGTCGCTTGCTTTCATCAGTTAAATCATATCCTCTAACGCTTGTATTAATTTGGAAATCTCTTCCTCACTATGTCTTGCACTGATACAGACTCTAATACGCGGAGTTGGCACAGTAGGTGGTCTGATTGCTAAGACCAAGAGACCCTTGTCTTTTAATTTCTGAGATGCTTCCAGAGTTTGATTTATATCACCAAGTTCGAGGGAGAAGATAGCAGTATCTTCGTTAGTCCACTTAAGATTAGAACGGTTCTTCAAGCAGTTTTGAAAGAATAATATATTATGCTTCAACTTATTTCGCAATATATTATCCTCTCGAATAATTTTCAAATTCTCTAGAACTCTATTGAGGATTATAGGTGAGCTGGCTGTCGAATAAACAAATGTACGTGCTTTGTTCTTTAAGAAATTTATCAAATCACCAGAACCTGCTACGTAAGCGCCTTCTAGCCCAATCGCTTTGGAAAAAGTACCCATCTGGATATCAATATCACTATAATTAATTTCTCCTTGATTAACTAATTCTTCTACTAAACCAGCTCCGCTTGGACCTAGGACTCCAGTAGCATGAGCCTCATCTACGTAAGTGGCGCAAGTAAATTTATTTCTCAGCTTGCAAATTTCAGTTAGCTTAGCTCTGTCACCATCCATGCTAAACACAGTATCTGTCACTATCAGTGCTTTAGCAAAAGTATCACGATGCTTAGTCAGTAACTCTTCGAGATGCTGCATATCATTATGCTTGTAAATGAACTTTTTGGCACCACTAAGCCTAATGCCATCAAAAATACAGGAGTGATTATATTCATCTGTGAACACTACATCACGCGGCGTGAGGAGAGCGGAGAGAGTGCCAACGTTAGCTAAGTAACCACTTCCAAATACCATGCTTGACTCGGTTTGTTTCCATAGAGTAAGAAACTTCTCGATCTGTTCATGAATCTCATGAGTCCCCGTTGTTAAGCGCGACCCAGTGCTGCCATACTGCATGGTATTAATACTAGGTGTTGGTTCAGGGTCTTGCTGAAATAGAGATACTTGCGAGAAATGATCATCTAGAATAACTTCACCTGAGAATATATCCAGCTTGCCGCCTAGGATAGCTTTTTGTATATCTGGATCATGGTAAAAATCTGAGGCGTTAATAATCTTAGATCCGAGTCCCAAGTAATCATTGGAGCTGAAGTTGATCATTTTAGGGTTGTATTTCAAATGATTAATAGTTTCTCTGTATAAGTTCTTAGCCTTAAGTTCGCTAAGTTCTTCTTCAAGAAAAGTTTTCAAGTTTTGTTTTTTGGTGGTGAGATCTTGGTTCATTGGTAAGTATCCCTTAGCCTTTCACCGAGTAAGTTTAAGATCATTGGAGTAGCCTGAGGCTTAGTTCTAATAATTTTATAAAAATCCTCGCTCTCAATCTCTAGACTCTCGACCTTAGACTCTGCTGTTAATGTATATCTGCGGCTTCCGGGATTAAGTAGTGAGCCAATGCCAAAGAATTCACCAGACTTGTGCTTATGCTTATTCACTCTAACAGTGCCACTGGTGATGATATGCAGGCTTGATCCATGTTCAGCTTCTCTAAAAATATTTTCACCTGGATTGAATACATGGTATTTTAAAACACTGATATAGGGCTCTATAAGTTTCTCATCTAGTTTGATATTAAACTTACTAGCAAGTTGTTTGAGTTGTATGTAAATTCTAGGATCTTTATAGTCATTGCCGAAGATCTTATGGAGAATAGCTCTGTCGACTTTAGTCCCTTGGCAATTCCGTGCTAATGGTGAGCCTATGGTTTTCAAGTAGCTTTCATCTTGTACTAGGAGCAGCATTGGCACGAGGCTAAGACCTTCTGCATTGTAATGAGCCTTGGCATATTGACAGTAACCTAGTTGCTCAAAGTATTCTTGCAAGTTTTTAGGAACAAGAATCAGATTTATTTCTATATTGTTCTCAACTAGTTTTTTATGGTTTGCTATAAGCAAGCTGAGAATGGTTCTGCGTTCTCTTTGAGTTTGGGTAACGATGAACTTGGAGCTAAAGCTAATAAGTTCTAGCTTACTTAATAAGAGACATTGATCTAACTTCATTAGTTCAGGATTGAAAGCAATAGTATTATTGTTTGAGAGTAAAACATCCCCACGATGAGTTTCAATACTGCCAGTTAATCTATTGTTTTCAAGGCTGTAAAGAATAAACGAAGAATCTAACTCCAGTTGGGCGATATTTAGTTCTAAGCTAGAACGTAATAGGTTTAGCTCATTGAGCTGGTCTTGGTTAGTTATAGTTTGAATACTAATATTCATAAATTAAACCGGCGCGGTTGTTTTTTGAGCGTTCCAGCGTGAGAACATTTCATTCTCTATACCTAATACATCGAGAGCTTTACCTAGTACAAAATTAATCTGATCTTGTATTGATTGTGGTTTGTGATAAAACCCTGGTGCGGCAGGAGCTATCACTGCTCCCATCTCACTAAGAGTTAGCATATTGCGTAAGTGAATGGTGTTGAGCGGAGTTTCACGAGCAAGCAGGACTAACTTGCGTCTTTCTTTCAGGCAGACGTCTGCAGCACGAGCTATCAGGTTATTAGAAGTACCAGCGGCTATATTGGCTATGGTCCCCATGCTGCATGGTGCAATGATCATGCCCTGGGTCTTATAGGAACCACTAGAGATGCTGGCTGCAACGTTCTCTGGAGACCAGAGCGTTAGCTGATAGTTGTTAGGTGTTGGGTGGTAGCTGTTAGCTGATGACTGTTGTGTGTTTGCAATGCTTTCGTTACTAATATTGTATGAAACGCTCTGTTTGTATTGCGTGCGTAATTCTTGTCTACGTTTAAGTTCCAGTTTCTTCTGTTCTATTTTGGAAGAGAGGCTGGTTTGAATTGTAGGTTCTGGCTTGAAAGTTGATGGAGTATGGTAATTACTATCAACAGTTGTTTTTGGATTGCTTCCTAAGTAATTAATAATTCTTTGTTTAGTAGTGGCTAGATCATATCCCTCTAATTCCAAATCTAATTCTTGCTTGGCTACCTTAAGAGCATTAGAGGACAGTACTAGATCGACCTTGTAACCTGAATCAAGGAAGGACTTAAGCAAGGAGAAACCATAAACAGCACCACTAGCTCCGGTAATACCTAAAACAATTGGTTTGGATTTATCTGATAAAGTATCCATTGTTAATATTATAGCTTCATGAAGTTGTATATATGTATAAGAATGGGAACAAGCTTATGGTGCTAACATAAAATTCACTAGTGCAAAGAATCACCGCCCAAGACCTTACAAAAATCGGCGCCGTAACCATAGTCGGCTTAGTGGCCTTGTTTGTATTTATTTTTTGGCTTAAGGGTCACAAGATTCATCATTACGAGAGATTTAGTTTTTATTTCAGGAATGTTAATGGGCTTGAGGAAGGTGCTGCATTACGTTGGAATGGTTTGAAGATAGGAGTGGTGGAATCTATTAAACCTGTTACTGAGAACTTAGATCAGGATCCGCTCCCTGCTTGTGCCTTATTGGATTTAGGTAAGAGACATTTAGAGAAGGCTGTGAATCTTGTAGCGATTGGTAGTATGGAAGATTTGATTATTGCTCGTGAAGCAGTTAATAAAGCTCAATTGGAGATTGCTTTAGGTAAGACTAGTAATTTGCAGACTTCAGTGACTGCTGGTGATTTTGTTAGAGTTGATGTAGTGGTGACCTTGCCTAAGGTTCCCATTGGACCCTTAAATCAAGTAACCATAGTTCCATCAGGGTTAATCGGTGAGCAGTATGTGGACATCACCACCATAGATGTGGATAGGGACTATAAGAAGCAGTTTGATACTTCTATACCTAAGTTTGTGGTCTTAGAACCGGTTCGCCTAGATACTTTGGTGAGAGTTAATGCTGAGTCAGCTGAAGCTGTGACTAATCTTAGTAATCGTCTCAACGCGTTATTCAGTAATGAAGATGCTGAGAATATTCGCAAGCTAGTAGATTCCACGGCTCAGATTGCTGCTGATCCTAAGTTCCGTAAGGACGTGCGCGAAAGTGCTGCCAATATTAATAAGCTAACTAAGAATTTCAAGATCTGGAAGTTGCTGTAAGCGTAAGTAAACTAAGAAGCTAGACCAAAAGCAGCTCTGTTGTGTTGTCCTACTTCACTGTCACGACTCAAGTCGATTTGAGTTGATAATTCGCTTTCAAGTGTTTTTAGATCAGCAGGGTCGCGTGGTTGTGTTCCAAAAACAGCCAGCATAAAGGCTGTTGCATCTATTTCAGCAATTCTGCCTCCATCAAGTTTAAGTGGTGTTTCAGCAAGTTGTTGCCTGATTGCAAGCTGATCAGCCATTAAACGCAGGTCATCTTGAGAACTAGCTTCAGAAGGAGCTGGTGCAACAACAAGAGGATTGCCAAAAACAATACGATTCATTCCGTAATCAAGTTGTGGAGAAGGTGTTGGAGTTGGAGCCTCTGTTTTAGGTTGAGGAGCATGAAGCCATCTATCAAGCTTAGTGCCAGCTATAGCATTTCCATCATCATCAAGAAAGTGATCATATGCAGTCCTTAATCGATCTGCTGGGCTCCTCTTAGTAGAATTTGCTTGATTCGCGGGTTCATATCCAATTAGCTTAGTAGCAAATCCCTGATTAAACTCAGCTATCCCAAGTACTTTAGCTGTATTACTAACCCCATCGCCTGTTGCTACCATAATTTCTTCTCTCCTTATATCCAGCTTATTATTGTACCAAATATTTCTAATAAATTTATAAACTTAATAATTTCGGGAAAATCATTCAATTCAAAAACTTTTGTCAATTTTTACTGCGTCAATCTTTGGCACTTTCTGTGATATTTAGCTAAAATACCCGATATTTTAGGAATATTTATCTAATTTATCGGGTATAATAGGAGCATGGTCTATAGAATTATAAAATTACCTAAGGATAGAAGCTTTTTTCTATTTGGGCCAAGGCAAGTTGGCAAGAGTACTCTTTTGAAAACACTGTTTAACTCTGATACGACAATTTTCTATGATTTATTGGATTCTGATCTTTATTTCCAATTACTAGCAAGACCAGCTTTACTGAAAGAACAGATCAATAAACTTGATAGAAACATTACTCATATTATTATCGATGAAATTCAGAGAGTACCAGAGTTACTGAATATCGTTCATCAAATCATAGAAAGTAATAAGCCTCGGACTTTTATTCTGAGTGGATCTAGCGCAAGGAAGTTGAAACGTGAAGCTGCCAACATGCTTGGTGGGCGAGCTTTAACTTATAGCTTATATCCTTTGACTTATAAAGAACTTGGCTCAGATTTTGATCTACAGAGGGCTTTAGAGTTTGGGACTCTGCCTGCTGTTTACCTCGATCATGATGATGAGATGGCTCGCGAGATGCTTAAGTCCTATGTTACAACTTACCTTGAAGAGGAGATTAAAGCAGAAGCTAAACTGCGTAATCTAGGATCTTTTATTCGTTTCTTAGACCTCGCGGCAAGCGAGAACGGTAACATCATTAGCTACTCAAACATAGCTGGTGACGTGCATTGCGATTATAAAACCGTACAAGAATATTACCAAATACTAGAAGATACTTTGATTGGTTTCTTTCTACCTGGTTATTCCAAATCCACTAGAAAACAAATAAGCAAAGCAGCTAAATTTTATTTTTTTGATACTGGAGTTCAAAGAGCCCTTGCTAGTAAGCTAACTACTCCATTAGTCCAAAAAACGAAAGATTACGGTAAAGTATTTGAGCACTTCTTTATAGCAGAAATGATTCGACTTATTTCTTATAGTCGTAAAGATTATGATCTAAGTTATTATCGAACTAAAGATGATGCCGAAGTAGATTTGATTGTGGATCGTGCTGATGGTAAGTGTTTCGCTATCGAAATTAAATCTAGTGACAGCGTTAGGGTTAATAAATTAACAGGATTGAAGTCTTTTAAGGAAATTAGACCAGATGCAGAATTATTATGTGCGAGTCTTGTGCCAATGCCTTGCGGTGATGATGAGATAACTATACTGCCATGGGAGCAGGTTATAGAGAGGGTTTTGAAATTCATTCCTAAATAATAGATCAACATAATCTCGAGTGGGTCTTAGACTAAGCTAAGC
>CAYPGT010000076.1:0-6881 GCA_964410425.1 uncultured Gammaproteobacteria bacterium | reverse complement strand
GCTAGGCGCATAAGATTCCCGCAGCATTGACGAATCTGGCTTGGGGAGCCTGGTACAGAGTCTATGTCAGGGATATACACAGCCTGAATACTATCTACTATCACTAAGTTGGGTCCCAAGCTTTCTATGGTGTCGATGATCTTATTAAGATTACTTTCTGCTAAAACTAAAATATCAGCGTTGGATTGTTTGATATCGAGCCTGTTAGCCCGAAGTTTAAGTTGACGTGAGCTTTCTTCGGCACTAATATAGAGCACACTGAGATCTTGCTCACTAAAATTCTTAGTGATTTGTAGTAAGAGAGTAGACTTGCCGATCCCAGGTTCGCCACCAAGTAGGGTTAAGGAGCCTGGTACTAAACCATCTCCTAGAACACGATTAAACTCTGGTGATTTAGTATCATAGCGAGTGATCTCATCTTCCTTGATCTCGCTAAGCCTCAGTAACTGTGACTCGGGTGTAACGAAGAGCTGATGCTTAGCCTCTTTCTTAGCGGCTGTAATTTTAGGTGCTTCCTTAAAACTACTCCAAGCCTGGCAGTTAGGACACTTACCCATGTAGCCAGCACTTTCATAACCGCAAGCAGTGCAGAAGAAGGTGGATTTTTTATTAGCCGTTTTCATGTTTATAATTGGAAGCCTATTTTATTTTTTTGGAGGAGGTCACAATTTGTTACCACCTAGATAAGATGATAACTGGTCACAAATTGTGACCAGTTGGCTCAGTATCTAATAATTTCCCCCTATTTGAACTCGCCACATTTTGCGGCGAGTTCTTCTTGTGTTTGGGATGTCGCAATTTGCGACCACCCCATCAATATAGCACTTACAAAAGTAAGAGTCAATAGTTTTGGATTAAATTTATATCAGCAAAAGCTATTATTCATAATCTCACCGAGTCCACCAGCACCAGGGATGATGTATTGAGTGTTAGTAAGTCCGCTTTCTTCATCGATGAACTCTCCAGGCTTAGCTTTAAGAGCTTTCTCTGAGCTAGCTCCGCGATCTAACCTTACAGCGTAAACTTTCACCTCAGGATGATCTGCCTTAAGGCGTTTGATGTAATCAGGTGTGACTATAAGGTGCATAGTAATAAACTTCACTGCCTTACCAGCAACGTTGTCTTGATAGTGTTTAATTGCCGCAGAGATAGAACCACCTGTAGCACCCATTGGATCAGGGATGATAACGATAGCATCTTGTTTATCGCCACCGATTTTAGAACCGGTCCACTCTACTCCGATTACTTGGTTCTCTGAGTTGGTTTTACGTGCCATATAGATGTGGTCCTGACGTACTAGATCTGGGTTGAGAGTTTGGTTGAGAATCTTAAAACAAGTCTCGCTTGGTAGAGTGCCAGCGCGTGCGATGTCGACAACAATGCTTCTGGTCTCAGGTTCAATGATAGTCCCAGTCCAATAGCCGCGCTCATCTAAGTTTGCCATGCGCGTTCTGACAGTATCTTCTTTAGTTGGGAATTCATTATTAATTACATCTTTGATAAGACTAGTGTAGAGATCTGCCACGATGTAATTAATAATAGGTTGCTTAGTTTTATCCTTAGATAAGTTTGCTAGGTGGCTATGTAAAAATACATCATTAAGAATATGATAGTTCTCACCATAGAGGTGCTCTAAATACTGTGTTGATGCTTGTTTCATGGTCTTAGGCATAGGTGAGTATTTTAGCACGTGGGTCTATCCTTCCTAATCAACACAATATCTTTGTCACTTAAATTAATTGATTTTGTTTCTCCACTATAGATATCTTGCAAATTAACGTAAATATCCATTGGTTTATATAACTCAGGCTTCAGTGGGGGTTTCTTTGCAAAGCCAGTGATGCGTTGATCTCTAGCTAAAACTTGAGCACGTTCACCAGTGCTGAAATCTAGTAGTAAGACTATATCATAGTAAGCTGTATGATCTTGTACATTGATCTGATTAAAGGAGGCTCTTCCTCTTGTAGAGCGAGTGTCTCTATTCCTGTCAAAACTATAACCCAGCTCCTCCAAAAACTTATCAAATGTTTCATTAATGGGAGTTAAATCCTTAAATACGAAATGTCTATCATGAGCATTAAATCCACGGTCGTTTGTTAAATCAAAACCAGTTACTTTTGGTGTCGATGCTGTTTTTACGGAGACAACACCTAATTTGCCGCCCCAAGTATCTCCGACTGTACAAGACTTGCCATCGCGAATACAGATAGGGGCGTAGTGTTTATTAGGTTCTAGAATTTTTCCCCGAGTTAAAACACCATTAATATATTCAGAATCTAGCTTAGGGTCAAAGCTCTTCCCCCCACTTGCTAAAATCATCTCAGTAACTTCAGAATTATTCATGTCTTGGGGTACAGGATAAAAAGAATAGAGGAGACCTCGCTTTAGGTTTTCACGATAGCAATCCTTAGAATGCGTTTCTACCATAGCTGATCCTCCTCCCTCTGGTAGGTAAGATTTACAATGTATAACATCTTCTTCAATACTTGCTAGTTGAATTAGGCTAAAAGAAGGAGCTTGATTATTGAGAACGGATTTGCAAATAAAATATTTACCAATGTCTTCTGGTTTAAATAGTGTCTTAAAATCAGAATCTACTTTAGGTTCAATTGCTGCCCCTGTATAATAAGGGGATTGAGGCTTGTGTAGGGTTTGAGGGACTGTTGGGGCTACTGCAACAGCAGGACGAACGAGCTTAAGTTCGATTACTTTTTCAGCTATGTTGAAAACCACTCTCATATCATCTAGGGTGAAACTACCAAATGCTTTTACCAATTCACGATTATCGTTTAAAGACTTTTGTAAAGGACCACAGACTTTGGCTCTTACATCATCATCAGATACTTTCTTTCTAATACCTTTCACCTGATCATTTGCAGCAATAGCTTGTTTTAGAGCGTCTATGAAAAGCTCCTTGCTAGTATAGGAGTTTTTGAGAACAGGCCTGAATACAGTTTTACAAGTGTTGACTAAATTTTCAGCAGGGGATGGAGTTGATTTAGCTCTACTATTATCGGATCTTAATTCTCTTAGTTCATGTCTCATTTCTCATGCCCTCAGTGTCTATGACTCGATATAATGTTATCATGCGTGAATTAATGTGAGTAAGTTGGAAGCAACGCCTTATTTTTTAAGCCTATTCGGCAGTAATCATTCCAATTTCTCCCAAAATTTACCCCTTTTGCTACGAAAATCCCCTTCTCTTGCCAAAGCTCATCTATTAATGACTCATCTTTCATTTTTGGAAAAATACATAGACCTTCTATGTTCTCTTGCGGAATTTGACTTAAGTCAAAAATCAAATTATCAGCATCCAGTGAATATAAATGCTCAATATTAGACTGAATCAGAGAGCGGTTTTTAGAAGAGATTTCTGAATGCTTCTCTAAAACCCAGGGAGCGATAGCTTCTGAGAGGGTGTTGGTTCTAAGTGAAAGGTAGTTTTTAAGGGAGGAGCATTGTTCTAGAATACTGCCCTTGACTGAACTTGCAACCCACCCCAATCTTAATCCTGGCATATTAAAACTCTTGCTGAGATCGGAGATAACTATACTGTTCTCATAGATATCTATGGCTGATGGCAACTGGCTTTGAGAGATGAAGAGAAAAACCTCATCACTAATTAAATATCTGCCATCTAGTAATGAGGTGATTTGTTTTAATTCCTCTCTTTTGAATCCTAGTCCGGTAGGGTTATTTGGGTTATTAATTACAAGAGCTTTTATTTGAGGGTTTGTTTTAATCAGCTCTGCTAGTTTGTTTAAGTCCCAAGAATAGTCCTCAGTTAAATCCCAGTCTATGACCTGCACGCCACGATCTGCTGCCACCTGATACAGTGACTGGTAAATCGGCTGCTGGACTATAATTGAATCTCCGGCTTCAAAGAGAGTGGACATGACTAGGAAGATAGCTTCGGAGGCACCTGAAGTGAGGAGGGTGTTTGGTGTAAGTGAAGGGTATAGATTTGAAACTATTGATTTTCTTGTAAGCTCGGAGCCGTATTGTTCTGAATAACTAAGTTTAGTGTTTAACAGTTCTTCAACAAACTGCCCTTTAAGAGTGGATCGCGACGTCGCGCCTACGGCGCTCCTCGCGATGACGGATTGCTGGTTATCACTATAGTAACTGAGTAAGTCATTAAGCGACATTGCTGGCATAGTAGCAGAGCTAAGATCATGTTTAATCTTAGGTTCTATTCGATTGTATAGATCTTCTAAAGTGAAATCTGTGAATGAGTTCACGGTGAAAACTTACTTTACTTCCTTATGCACTGTAACTTTCTGCATATAACGATTGTACTTTTTCATCTCAAGCTTATCAGGGTGCTTTTTCTTGTTTTTAAGAGTGTAGTAGCGTGATGGTGTTAAACCAGCTGCTCTTGATTCTGTGCATTCTAAAATTGCTACTACTACGTCACCTTTCTTTTTGGCCATGATTTGTATTCCTGAGTTAAAACTGTGTTAAGACAGCTTGCTAATCTCCCCGCTAGAGCCCTAATTCTAGCAAAAAGCCCCTCTAGGGGTAAGCTAAAGAAACTCTTAAATTGAAGTTGGGTCTTAGATATTAGGTACTAGGAGGTAGCAAAAAGCCCTGAAATACCAGCTAATACCTCGCACCTAACAGCTATCACCCAAATGGTCTATGTCGATGTCACGGAGATTGCCGAGATACTTGTACATGTTAGATTCCCCACAAACCAAAAAAATAGATTCATTTTTGGATAAAACTCCCAATACTCTGAAAAGAATGCAACAGATGATTGCAGATACTAAAGAGTTTCCCGGCCATCAATTATTGATTTATAACTTAATGAAGTTGACTAATGATGTAAACACTTTTGATACGGAGTTAGTTAATTATTTATCTGAGGATAAAGAACTTGCTGCTTTAATTGTTGAGAAGGCAAGACTCAATTCAAGATTGAGTAAAACAAATGTTACAGCATCACAATTGAGACAATCGATTAAAAGATTAGGTTATGGTTTTGTACACAACGAAGCACAGATGAGTTTAGCTAAAGCTTACTCTAAGGTTTATTTTCAAAGTGATGACGAAGAAGTTAAAGCACTAGTGAAAAAGTCTATTAGACTGGCTTTCGTAGCACGAGAATTAGCTACAATGGTTAAGTTTAAGGATACAGCTGTACCTTTTTGTGCAGGTTTGAATTATTATATCGGTGAAACGATTCTGGCATTGAGAGACCCACGTGCGTATAAAGAATTAGAAGCCATGAAAGCTAAAGGTATGGACTCTAAGACAGCAGAATTAACGGTCTTGGGTTTTGATCTAGCTGAACTTGCAACTAAAAAACTAGAAGAATGGAGATTGCCTAATCATATAATTAGTGTCATCAAAACCAATTATAGTTCTACAGAGCTAAGTGATGCTAATTATAAAGCAGCCATTCTGATGAAATTTGCGGAGTATATTAATAACTCGCTTGCTAATAAGAAATCAGGTCCACACGCAATGTGGGACAAGGCTTACGAATACCTCGGCAAGCTAGGTGTGAGCACTAGCCTGGAGCAATGGGTTGAAGAAATTAAATTAATGTACATTAAGCTTTTAGAAACAGAGCATACTTTGTATCAAAGAAAGTAATAGACAGCTGTCATTGTGAGAGTGGATGCTATAATCACTTTCATGTTTGGTAATGATAAAGTCAAAAAAGCAACTAAAGTAATAGCCTCGCTATTAAAGGAATCTCAGTTTAAGGACGTCTCCGTTCAAGGTGGTAAGAAGGTAGTTTTTAACTTACTACTTGATAATCCTGCTGATCAAGCAGCGAAACAAAAAATTATTCAAGAACTCGAGTCTAAACTTAAAGCCGAAGGCTTCACAGATCTAGATGTTTACACGACTCAGAGACCAGCAGGGACGGCTCATGCTGGTCATAAGCATGAAACTCCTATGACTGGCGGCGGACATCGTCCTATAGGCGGTACTGTTGATAGAGGAACTATTGCTCCTAAGTCTCCAGTTCCTGGCATCAAACATATTATTGCTATTAACAGTGGTAAGGGTGGAGTAGGTAAGACTACATGTTCAGTGAACATTGCTATATCACTTTCTAAGCTTGGATTTAAGGTAGGACTTATGGATGCAGATATCACTGGTCCTAATGTACATCTGATGCTCGGTACTACTGAGAAACCTCATGCGACTGAAGAGAAGAAAGTCATGTCACTTGCAGCACATGGTATTCGTTTGATTTCTATGGGTACTTTGGTTGACGAAGACAAACCAACTATTTGGCGTGGTCCAATGTTAGATGGTGTCATCAAGCAGTTTCTAAGAGAAGTAGAGTGGGGCGAATTAGATTATTTAATCGTAGATTTACCTCCAGGTACTAGTGATGCGCAATTAACTATTTGTCAAAACGTAGCGCTTGCAGGCACAGTAATTATTTCTACACCTCAAGACGTGGCATTATTAGATGCGCGCAAGGGCTTGATGATGTTCCAGAAGATGGGAGTACCTATTTTAGGATTAGTAGAGAATATGAGTTTCTTTGAATGTCCAAGTTGCCATACTGTTACTGATATATTTTCACATGGTGGTGGTAAAGCAGCCGCAGAGAAGCTAGGAATAGACTTCTTAGGTGCTATTCCTATTGAGCTTAAAGTTAGAGTAGGTAGTGACGAAGGTTTACCTATCACTGTTACTGAGCCTGAACACCCTGTCTCTAAGGCGTTTGCAGAGATTGCTAAGTCTATAGTTAGTAAGGTTGAAACTAAAGTAGCAGCGTAATATTGTATACTGTGTTTAGAAATTAATTCGATATCCTGCGCATCAGCGTCAATTTAAGAGAACCGATACCCGTTCGCCGTCATTGCTGTAAAGGCCACTTAATTCGTTGATAAGGTTAAATAAAATACCTT
>CAYPGT010000075.1:5889-7404 GCA_964410425.1 uncultured Gammaproteobacteria bacterium | reverse complement strand
TTAATCATGAAATCTATAGCTAAATAGCCAACAATAAAGCTTGTTATAAATCCCAAAAATAAGGGAATAATACTAGAATCAGAGTTTATTCCAGTTTCAACTAAGTCTTTTAGTGCTAGTAGCCCTGCGCCGGCCACAGCAGGCAATCCTACCAAAAACGAAAATCTAGCAGCAGAATCTCTACCTAGTCCCACAAATAATCCAGCCGAGATGGTTGATCCCGAACGAGAGACACCAGGGAAGAGTGCGAGGGTTTGCATTAAACCAACAAACAACATTTCCTTAATCGACAAGTCTTCTATGGTTTTGTGTTGTTTCTGCTTCTTAATAAAATTATCTGCGTAGTACATTAGAACTGAACCAAGTAATAAGGTAACAATCATTGATAGCAGGGACCTTACTATATCAGCTTCAAAAAACCCCTTAAAACCAAAACCAATTCCAAGTACTGGTATAGTAGCGATGATGATTCCTAAAGCAAGCTTTCTATCAGCAGGACGCTTAGAAATGAAACTTTGAAGCATGGCGAGTACTTCTTTACGGAAATAAATTAAGGTTGCTGCAAGTGTGCCCAAATGTAAGAAAGCATCCACGTCTAAACCAGGATCAGAGAAGCCAAACAATCTTGGCACTAAAACTAAATGCGCAGAGCTGCTAATCGGTAAGAACTCTGTGAGGCCTTGGATGGTGGCAAGTATAATGATATGGAGGTATTCCATAAATAAATATTACCATCAAAATTCAGGGCTGGATCGCCACGTCACGCTGCGCGCTCCTCGCGATGACGGACTCTTTTAATCTCCATAGCATTATTGCCTTATGATCTCCAGAAAGTAATATTTCTGGCACCTTCTCACCTCTAAAATCCGCTGGACGAGTGTAATGTGGATACTCAGACAGTTTCAAACACTCCAGGTCTTCTTTCTTGAGCCCAGTCTCTTCTAATAAGGCTTGCAATTCTTTCTTAGTTACTTGCAACTCTTCAAGCTTTTTTAAGTAATTCACTTCGGTGTGGGTTTCTTCTTCCATGCTAGCAGCATCACCCAATACACCAGGGATATGACGCAGAGTAGCATCTATAATAGTCAGCGCTGGCAGCTCACCACCAGTAAGCACATAGTCTCCTACCGAGATCTCCATAGTCGCCCTATCTCTAATTCTCTGATCAAATCCCTCATAGCGCCCGCATAAAATTATCAAATGTTCTTTCTGAGATAGTTCTTGAGCAAGTTTTTGATCAAACTTTCTACCAGAAGGACTAGTAAGAATGATCTCAGCATTAGCATAGTCAGGAACGGCTTCTAAGCAATCTATAAGAGGTTGACATTGTAAGACCATACCAGCGCCACCACCATAGGGAGTATCATCTACACGCTTATGTTTGTCTTGAGTATAGTCACGCGGATTATGCACATGAAGTTCATAGAGCTTCTGCTCTAAAGCGATACCCAGAATACTAGCCTCACAGTAGCTAGTGATCATATCGGGGAACAGGCTTAGTACATCAATTCTCAT
>CAYPGT010000075.1:0-5789 GCA_964410425.1 uncultured Gammaproteobacteria bacterium | reverse complement strand
TCATCTAAAAGCTCCGTTATCATCTTCAACTTAGAAGAGCGAATATATTTAGCTCTAAAAGAAACTTGTATCAAATCTTCTAACCTATCTTGATTAAGAACCTCAGTAAAAATCACCTTCTTAAAGCTACTAAGCAAGAAATCATATTTCATTTCCTTCTTGGTCATTCTTTGTAAATGTGCTTGAATCAATCTTATAGACTCAGCTTCATTAGTTTGAAGGTATTGAAGCACTTGGTCTTGTTCCTTCACAAAGTTATCGACAAGGTCTTTATTTACTTTATAGAATGCACTATCTACCACTAGTAACGTAGTCGGAAACTTATTAATAAAATTCAACTGATCATAAATAAATGCATTCTCACTACCCTCTAACTCCTCTACCAATCCATGAGGTGGTCTTTCCGCAAGTTCGGTTAAATTAATCATCCCCTTCGAAGCTAGTAGTGTACCCCAAGGTTCAGCTACCAGAGCAGCATCTATGGATCCAGTGAAGAACGCCATCTCTAGTTCAGCAGGATGTATCGGAATATACTGTAATTTCTTGTCAAAAGATATAAGCGGCAATTCCATCAGTGACTTGATTTGAGGGTGAGAAGCCTCGTATCTCTTAGCTTGATCTTGAAGATGATTCACCAGGATCTTAGCTAGAAGGTCTTGAGTATTACCCCACTGCGGTACTGCAATCTTCTTAATATTAAAACCTTTATCTGCTTCATAATAACGAGGCAGTATGAGGCTGTTACCACCAATGCAACTCAGCTTCAGCAGTTTGAGTTTGACACCCTTACTTAGAGCATTGATATATGGACCGGGACCTATATAACCCAAATCTAAGTTATGAGTTAGTAAGGCATCTAATAAATAACCACCTGAAGTAAATGACAGCGATTCAGTCTTAGTAAACTTGCCTGCTTCTAAACCCACTATAGGAACAGCATGCGTCATATTGAGCAAGTAACCCAAACGTAACTTATCCACCTTAGTTACTTCCATGCGTTTAGAGCAGGATGTGAGAGATAAGGACAAGCATAGCATCGTCATCCCGAGGAGTCTGCCGTAGGCAGATGACGTCGGGATCCAGTCATAAAATTTACAATTAGACTGGATTGCTACGCCCTCTTCGAGGGCTCGCAATGACGATTTATGACAAATCCCCACATCTTTTAACACAATTTACTTTGCTTTCTTGTTGTCGTGATTCCAAGACTTAACACCAAAAGCTTTAATAGAAACCACAGCACCAGGCTTACCTGAAACAGGACCTTTAACTAATAAAAGTCTCTGCTCAGGGTCATACTTAAATACTTTCACTTTAGTGATAGTAGTTGTATTGTCACCCATGTGTGCAGGCATGCGCTTACCAGGAAACACACGACCTGGAGTTGTACCAGCACCAAGTGAACCAATGATACGCTTAGATTTAGAACCGTGACTACGTCTACCGACTCTCATGTTATAGAGCTTAATACCACTCTGGAAACCTTTACCAATCGAAGTACTAGTAATGTTTACTTTCTCTAGATCTTTGAAGAAATCTTCAGCATCCAAAGCATCACCAATATTAATACCTTCTACGTTTTCATTAGCTCTAAACTCTTGTAGCTTAGATAAACTAGGTAAATTTTTCTTTTGTAAATTACCTCTCTCTGGCTTAGTTAAAAGTCTTTCTCTTTTCGTGAAAGCACCAAGCTGAACTGCGTAATAACCATCACGTTCTTTAGTCTTGATATCAGTCACCAGGTTCTCTGCAATCTGAATAATTGTTACCGGCACTACGTCACCCTCAGCGTCAAACACTTGAGTCATACCTAGCTTCTTACCGATTAATCCGAAATCTTTAGTTGTTGTTGCCATAATTTTCTCCTATTTTATTTTCGCCACAAATGACGAGACCAAGGCCTTGGTTAAGACCTGCACCTAGTTACAGTAATTCTATGGCTAGAACCTTCATAAGCTAGATACAGCCATAGATCTTAGCAATTCGTTGTACTTAATTGATATTAAGAAAATATTTAATGATAATATCATGACAAATTCACTGGTCATATAATAGAATAGTACTGCGTAGATCACATAAGAATTGAATGATAGTAAAACGAGTTCCAAATAGAACGTATAGCCCGGTAGCACCAGGAGTATATCATGGTAAAGGTTTTATTACTTCTACTCAAGATACCAGACCTATATACCAAGAAGATCTTAAGACTAGATCGTACGTCCCCAATGACTATAAACCTCAAAGGACTATTGAAATAAATAATTCCGAGCCTCGTAATAAAATTATGGGGCAAGTTAAAAGAGCCTTAAGGCGTGAACAAATTAAGAAAGATGACTTTGTTGCAGTATCAGAAGCATATGGTGGAACCAACTCTTCCATCATCTGTTCAGGTATTTCAGGTCTTAAAGAGAAAAAAAGACCAAATGACACTCTACACTCCATTCAGTTCAAACTAAAAGGCGATAACCCAGAACGTGATATCTCTATCGCAAGAGATATTATCGGTGAAATTGCCAGACAAGCCAATAAATGTGCTGATCTATTCGGTGAAATATGCTTCGCCAGCTGGCACAAGGGTGGCAAAGCAGATGAAGTGAATGATGCCAAGGAATGGAAAGCCAAACCTGGGTACTGGGCGCATGTGAATCGTCCTATAGTAGATGAAACAAATTATGGCAAAATACACCCTTATAATTTTGGAAAAGCTACTCAAAAACGATTTGATAAGCATCGATTGCACATGTACTCTAGTGTAACTAATGGTCCAGATGGCGCACTACATCTTGCTGCAAAAAATCGTGACGGACTTGCAAGAAGGTTCCATTACAACATACAAAACGATGGTACTTACGGTGTGCAATCGTTTAGAGACAGCCATAACATACCAGCTGATCAAGCTGTAGCCAATATTATTTATGGTTCTGGTTATAACATTAATATAGGACAAAAAAATCTAATCGTGAATACTGAGAACGGACACATCACGAGAGAAACTTGTCCAGCATTGAAAGACGATTGGGATAAATACGGTCAATATCTGGAACCACAGCGAGTTGGACGTCATAAAGAGTTTGGTGACCTTGAAAGACATGAAATTATAGTTGCTGGCGGCAATACTACTAATATGTATTCGGGTCCTAAGTTAGCTGCTAACAATGTTATTGACTCAATTAAGCAAGATTTAGATCGTGATGGACAAACTTCTGAAAACACAGCTAAGATGCTTGGACTTTTAAACATTGGTTTAAAAGATGCTATAGCAAGTGATTTATTTGACATTAAACAACAACGCAGCATTGATAATCCAGATTTAGATAGAAGTATTCTTGCTAATTATAGTGATGGAACTGTGTCACAGAAGGGGTTACTAGCTCTGCGCATATACGAGAACTTAGCTCATAGGGCAGGAACTATGTTGGCGAAGTTCTTTGATGATTCACAAGTTAAGGAAGGGGTTGACTTCAGAAAAGCAACTAAGATCGGTATCACTGGCAGTCAAGGTAAGGGAATGTATGATAGACAAATGCCACCTTCAATTCTTAGTAACTTCGTCACTGCTCTTAATATAGTACGGACTGGTAATCCATTAACTAATGACGATGTAATAATTCATGCACCAATTCAAGATGGAGCCTTCGCTGCAGCCTTAGCAAGATTGGGAATCAGAATGGGTACGCCGCCTGCTACAACCAGTGAGCCTCCAAAAACTCAGGCTCCACGCACTGCAGCTATAATAAAAGCTTAAAAACCTAAGCGTTCAAAAAGTTCTTCACTGTTCCTATATACGGCATAAACCCTTGCTGCACTTCAGCTGGCAGATCTATTAGACCATAATTTTTAGAATCAACAAACATCAGCACTTGCTTACCCTTGCCGACTAAATCTCCCTTAAGATCAAGTATTTGATGTTCTAGAGTAACAAACTTACGATTATAATCAGCAATCCTAATCTGGATAGTCACTTCATCAAACTCCTTAATCTCCTTCTGGAATTTATGATCAATACTACGAGTAAGAATTAAATATGGTGAGGTCTTAGGATCAAAGTTAGGCAAGACATGCGCAAAAAATAATTCACGAGTTTTACCAACCCACATTAAATACATTGCAAAGTAAACATTTCCCACAGAGTTAGTATCTTGATAAGTAGGAATAAAACTATGCACAAACCAATGATCCTTAATATAGCAACCCTTGAGGCTTACGGGAACAGCTCCTACAGGCAAGTGACTTAACTCCACAGGTTTAATCTCTATAGCCTGGAAACCACCGATATCCATTCTCGATTCTGGAATAAGCTTATTCTCAATAGTAATCCCAGACGAGGTTTGCGGGATCTTGTTAGTATCGATAGTCCAACCATACCAAAAAGGCATAAGAGCAGCGATTCCCATGAGTATAGGATTCTCACTAAAATAACCAATACCGAAAATTGCAATACTAGAAAGAGCAGAAGCGAAGAGCTTGAGAGCAGAAAAAGTCTCACCAGGTGCAAGTCTCTGTGATACAGCCCTGTAAATTGCTACTGAATATACTAAGAAGAACGATGCGAAGAACGCTAAATAGTACTCAAGTTCAAATCTAAAGAACCTCTCTAGTGATGGATCAAAACGAGCAATAAACTTACCAGCTTCAGTAAAGTGCAAAGTACAAATAGCAGAAACAACACAGAAGGTAAACCAAAGTATTCCAGAGTTAAGAAACTTCACTGGCACGAAAGAAAATATAAGGTTCTTAGAATCCTTGAGTATGGACTCTGTATACCATTTGTAAGCGATATAACCACTATCGAAGGTTGATAACGCAGCAAAACCAACAAACAACATGTAGAAACTTAGCAGGTAATTAAAGCTAGGCTCCCATTGCAAGACCTGAGTAATGGTACTCTTAACAGAGAATAACAAACTATAACTATCTATATTAGATAAGCTCGCAAGCTGCTCAGGGAAGGCTGTTTGACCATAGTTATAACACGCCAGTGCAATCATGCCGTCTGCCATTAACACTAACCAGAAAATCACACCAGAAATAATATAACTAGCAGAGATAGAAGTGTTTTCTTTTTTGATCTGTACCACACGCTGCCAGTTCTGCAGATCCAACCAAGGACCACAGAGGAAACCAAGCATAATAGGAATCCAGAACATATAGTAAGCAAATGCCGACTTGAAATGAAATAAAGGGGAGTAGTTAAAAGCCTGTTCAAACCAAGACAAACGCGCTTGATTCAGAGAGACCTTTGCAACTAGACCAGTATCATCTGAGCTGAATACTGTAGAGATCAAAGAATTACCACTAAAAAGCTTAGAATCCAAAAGTACCCAAAGGCAAACAAACATTATTACGGCATAAGCAGCATGACTGTATTTAATCTTATTAATCGGAAACTCTTCACCCAGAAATATCACAGCACCAATCAGCATCATGGCTACAAGAAACGAGAAGATCCCCAATGGCAAGGTTATATATTTAAGACAGCAAAATATCGTTAGAGTTAATGCTAGGAACTGATAGAAAAGCAGAGCAAACTTAAAATTAGCAGCTTGTTTCAAGAACTCCTTCTCAAACTCCTCGCCACTTGCGTACTTACTGGTGATCCAAGCATTAATAATTCCGAACAAGCTTAATCCAATAGCATCAATAGTCGCAAAAGCAATTAAAGCTTGAAAGCCAAACTGAATCGCTACCTGTACTGAAAAAAATAATCCTATACCCCAAGTCCAGGTCATCGCTACCGAGTTACCCCAAAGTAGAGAGTTAATTGCTTTAGAAATAAAGTTAGTTTTAGC
>CAYPGT010000074.1:5425-7405 GCA_964410425.1 uncultured Gammaproteobacteria bacterium | reverse complement strand
ACATTACGAGTACCAAGCACATTATTCTCAAAAGCCTCACAGGGATTGAGCTCCATAAGATGCACGTGCTTATGTGCCGCAGCATGAAACACTACATCAGGCTTAAACTCAGAGAATATCGCATCCATACGATCATAATTACGAATATCAACTATCTTCTTCTCAATTTGAACCTTATCGGAATAATCGATAATCTCCTGCCAAGTACCAAACACAGAATTCTCGCCCTTACCTAATAAACAAATACTAGAAATATTACAGCTCTTAACCAACTGCACGCAAAGCTCTCTACCAATAGAACCGCCGGCACCGGTTACTAGTACACGCTTACCCTCTAAGAAAGAGTGTACTTCAGCACCACTAAGATCTACTTCTTCTCTACCAAGAAGGTCTTCCATACTGAGTTTGCGGATTTGTTCTACGCTTACTTGTCCACCTGCCAGCTGATCTACTCCAGGAATGGTTCTTACATCTACGCCAGTTTCATTACAAAGTACATTAATTTTCTTACGCTCTTTAAGACTTAGGCTAGGAATCGCAATGATGATCTGATCTACTTGCAGCTCGTCCACCCAAAACTTAACATCACTAGTAGCACCACAAACACTCACTCCCTCTACAAGGTTCATCTTATGCTTGCGAGTATCATCATCTAGTACTCCAACTATCTTCAGACCAGTCTCAGGGTGAGTACGAATAGATTGAATTACTTGTAATGCCGCCTCACCAGCACCGATGATCAAAGTACGCTTCTGCACACCTTCTAAATTAGTTAAGCGCTTACGTATATCTCGCTGATTAACCCAGGAAGATCGAATTAATCTCAAAGCCGTAAGAAAACTCATGGCTAAAAGCAAGTCAATGATAGCGATACCGTAAGAAGCAGCAATGATACTACCAGAGTTAGGGCTAAAGCCCATAAATCTCGGACTGATAATTACAATAGCAGCAACAAACAATGATCGAGAGATATGTATAAGATCATCAACTGAAGTATAGCGCCAGAATCTCTTATAAGTACCAAATGCAATCAATGCCAGCATTTGCACAGCTACCACCATAGGCAGAATTTTAATAAGCTGTACTTCCCAAATAAATTTATCAGCAGGTGTATTGATTAAACCTTCAAGCCTTATATAAGTAGATAGTATCCAAGCGCAAGCAAGCAAGCTTGAGTCTAGAATTATACGAAATAAGTTCTTAGCTTTAAACATTTCCTACCGCCTCAAGAAACTTCCTATTCTCAGTCTCAGTGCCTATAGTAACACGCATAGTGTATTCATTAACGTAAGGAATTGCTCTAATAATCACCCCTTGAGCCATCAGTTTCTCTGTCATCACAGCAGAGCTTTGAGTGCCACTAAATAAAAGAAAGTTAGCTTGTGAATCATAAATTTTATATCCTAGCTTTTGTAATCCTGTAGCAAGAAAAATTCTACCTTGTTCATTATTGCTAATAATTTTATTGAAATGCTCTGCATCTAATAGAGCAGCTTTAGCAGCAGCGATACTGACACGAGTGCATAAGAATGGTGTTATTAAACTTAAATACTTAGCCTGTAACTCCTTAGACATCAGAGCATATCCTACTCTGAAGCCCGCTAAGGCATAGGCCTTCGAGAAGGTATAACCGACTATTATATTAGAGTATTTTTCTACTAAAACTTTGGCATCGTATCTCTTGCGATCAGTAAACTCTATATAAGCATGGTCAACAAAAAGAACTATATTCTTCTGATTTAATTCCTTAGCGAGATGCTCTATGGTAGCCAATTCTATAACACTACCATCGGGATTATTAGGCGAACACAGAAATACTATCTTAGTGTTTTTTTCTACTGCATCTAGAACCTTCTCAGTGTCTATATTAAAGCTGGCATCACGTTTAACTTGAATTACCTCGACACCAGCTCTGCGCGCAGCATAGTCATAATAAATAAACGTCGGACTCATATCAATGATAGAGCTAGAGCTATCTGT
>CAYPGT010000074.1:0-5325 GCA_964410425.1 uncultured Gammaproteobacteria bacterium | reverse complement strand
GATTTAATTTTCTGGTCAGAGACTTCGCGTGGACGATAGTCAGAGACTGCCGCTACCATGATTAGAGCATCCGCTGGTTTAGAGTAAGGACTAGCTTTAACAAACTGATCAAAGATCGCCTCATACATTTCCTTATGAGTTTCTACTTTGATTATTTCTAAGTCCTTAGTCCAAGCTTCTGTGTTGTCGATAGTACTAATCAGTTTCACATCAGCTCCGCACTTCACCGCTTCACGCGCTAATGCAAATCCCATCTTCCCTGAGCTACGATTAGTCAGGAACCTCACTGGATCTATCTTCTCGCGAGTAGCTCCTACTGTGATGATGAGTTTTTTACCAGCAAGTAAAGCAAGATTAGGATTAAGTTCTTCCTCTGGATCTTTCTCTACTTTCTTAGCATTAAAAATAAACGAGCCTTGCTTTTTCTCTAAAGCTCCCTCAGTGACAGCTTCCTGCGCTCTAGTTACGGATAGCTGTTTGGATGGAGACTTTTTTGCGGTGCCAGTGAGCCCCTCCGCAGCGTGAACGATAGTATCGATCTCTGCAAGTCTACCTTGCCCTATATGACCACAAGCCAGCTCACCAAATTCAGGTTCAATGAAATGATAATTCATTGACTCTAATACCTTTCTGTTGCGCTGCACCGTTGCATGCTCCCACATATTAGAATTCATCGCCGGAGCGATAAGTATCGGCGCGCGAGTCGCCAGCACTAGATCATAAAGAATATCGTCAGAAATCCCCGTAGTAAGTTTCGCCATGGTGTTAGCTGTAGCAGGAGCGATAAGCACTAGATCTGCTTGATCTGCAAGTTCAATGTGTTCAATCTCACAACCTGCGTCTTGTTTAGCGTGAACTTTATTAGCACTCATCACCTCAAGACTGAGTGTTGATACAAACTTCTGCGCAGTTTCGGTCATAACGACGTGAACATTAGCTCCAAGCTTTCTTAGCTGGGACACTAGATCCGGCGTCTTATAAGCGGCTATACCACCACTAATACCAAGAATTATAGTTTTGCCTGCAAGTGACATTACAAATAACTATTGTACAGCGAAAACGGGGAGGGGTCAGTTATTTTAATGTGTATTTATCTATTATTTCACTTTCAGCAATGGTATTATCTCGGGTGGCGGATTATTACTTTACGAATTTATCCGAATCTGAATTATGCGTCCTGTTAGTTTTCCTTATTATAAACAAGCTTTACACCCTATTGTTGAAAGGCAAATGTTTAACGGAATCGTAGAGAGAGTAGAGCATAGCTGTGAATTATCCACAGCCAATATTAAACTACAGGGATTTTCATTAGATCAACTCCTTCCTATTATTCAAGAATATGCCAATCAGACTGGTAAGTTTTTCTCAGGTTACTATGATTATTTCACCGATACTTTTCATGTCGCCAATTGCCCATACACTGGAGTTGGTGCATCGCTTGATGAATTGGATAAGTCTAAATTTGATCAAAAAGACTTAGATTATTTAACTAGCAAAGTTAGAGAGCAAACTGGACGGAACATAGAGGCTGTTATGGTTGATCCATTACTTCCTTGCAAACCTTATGAATCCAGGATTGTGATTGGCTTACAAGAAGGTACTCATGGTCAAGGAGCTTTACATCATTTAGAAGATGTCACTAGGGCACTTTCAGATGTTGCTGGCGACATAAAACAAGTTGAAGTAGTAGTCATTCGTCCTAATCAAGAACCCTATAAAGAACCTGCCGCTTGTGTTAATGTCTGGGATGAGGATAGAGATGCAGCACTACTAAAAGAATTAGCTGTACTTAATCTTGCGAGGCAATGGAATCACCATGTCATTTTAGAAGAACTTTATAGATTTACGTCCTATGCCCTAAAACTAAGGATAGGAAAGTTGCTTGAGTTTAGGGTTAGTCGCCCTGAAGCTATGAGTCCGGATCAAATTCGAGCGATACATCAAGCAAATACATAAAATATCTACCTAAGTCTCATTTTGTATGAATTGCATCCGTGTTATTTACCTCCAGATAACAAATATGCTAAATTTATCCCTATGCCAATTTTGAAATTATTTGGTGAAGGAGGATGGTCTGCACAAAGAATAGACCTGGATCCTAATGCTCGTAATGGGATTCGTTCTCTTAATTCAATTGGAGTCAAGGATCTAAGAGAAGAATCACGAGTTCTTTTCCAAGACTTAAAAGAGGCCGTTGGAGACTTATGCGCCGCTACTAAGGTAATTAATGCAGATCGGGTAGGTAAGGAGAATCCTCAAAAACTTTGGGATATAGGTCATTTCCTAGGTAGCCTAGGAGACACTATGGCTCTTATTCAAGATTTATTTGCTCAAATCAATCCTGATTCACTACGAGAGCTTACCCATGCTGCAACTAACTTCTTAGATGATACACAGTGGTTTATTAAAGGACAATATAGTGATTTATGGATGAATCTCTTCAGCCCTCTAGAATGTGCCGTAGAGAAAATTCCAAACCCTTCTCCTGAATTGTCATTAGCCATGAATAATTTAGCTGAATTAGAGAATGCTATCAATACTACACAAGTCGTCGATAATGATCACCTAAGAAATATTGGTAATTTTCTTGGAAGCTTAGGAGACTCTCTTGCGTATGTTGCTGAATCAGCCCGAGATCTTAAACCTATACTAATTAGAAATCTCACGACAAATGCAACTAATTTTCTAAGAAGAATTAATCAAGCAAGCAATTCTGCTGAACATAGCCCCTTACTTAATCTTCTTATAAACACGCGAGATGCCCTAAATAATATTTTTGCCGAAGGAGTGCCTGGACATTTAAAATTGGCTTCTAGTTCTGAATCAATTCCAGTAAAGGTTTAGGCATAAGTTAATTCATATTAACCAATTGCTTTCGTTACTATTGCTAGTTCTGGCTAACCTTTAAACTTTTACAAGATTTCTTATGATTAACACTTGCTATCCTTTAAGCCATGGCTAAGACCCGCGTATTAGTAACAGATAAAATTGATGAAGCTGGACTTAGTATCCTTAAACAAAGTTCAGAAGTTGATTATAAGCCAGGGATGAGCCCTGAAGAGCTCAAAAATATTATTAAAGATTACGATGCACTTTTAGTGCGCTCACAGACTCAAGCGACTAAGGAAATCTTAGAACATGCTACTAAGCTCAAGATCATTGGTCGTGCTGGAGTAGGTGTCGATAACATAGACGTAGAAACGGCTACAGAGCGCGGTATCATCGTGGTTAATTCTCCTGAGGGTAATACTATCGCTGCTGCGGAACATACAGTAGCGTTGATGATGGCACTTGCGCGTCATATCCCTGCTGCTGACTTGTCTTGCAAGCAGCATAAATGGGACAGAGCCAAGTTTGTAGGAACAGAACTAAACAGTCATGTGCTTGGTATAGTAGGTCTTGGCAAGATAGGGCAGCGTGTCGGTAAGGCGGCTCTTGCGCTTGGCATGAAGGTTATAGGCTACGATCCATTTATTTCTAAAGAACGCGCTGAAGATTTAGGTTTCACGAAAGTAGAATTAAATGACATCTTCACACAGGCTGATTACATCACTCTACATGTCCCTAAGACCAAAGAGACTGTGGATTTAATAAACAAAGCTAGTATCACTAAAATGAAAAATAATGTGCGTATCATCAACTGCGCGCGCGGTGGATTAATTAACGAGAAAGATTTAGCGGAAGCGATTCAATCCGGTAAAGTAGCAGGTGCTGCTGTGGATGTATTCCCTGAAGAACCTTGCTTAGACTCTCCCCTACATAGTTGTGGTGATAAAGTTATACTTACTCCACACTTAGGAGCCAGTACCACTCAAGCACAGCTAAACGTCGCTATCGACGTCGCTGAGCAGATTAGAGACGTGCTTAAAGGCGGAGTAGCAAGAGCTGCAGTAAACTTACCTGGACTTAAACCAGAGCTAGTGAAGCATATTAAACATTACCTAGGTATCGCTGAAGTAATGGGTTCCTTCTTATCGCAGATCTGCGATGACGCAGTGAAGAGTATAGAAGTAGAAGCACTTGGTAAACTTGCTGATAAAAACATTGAGGGCTTGAAACTTGCTGTGCTCAAAGGTGTGTTAGCTGCGCGCTTAGATGGAGTAACTTTCGTGAATGCACCATTGATCGCAGCTGAGCGCAAGATCAAGGTTACGGAGCTTAAATCAGATGACTCTGGTGCTTACATCGATAAACTTAGAATAACGCTTACTACTGATACCGAAACGCATACAGTAGCTGGTTCAGTTTTGCAGGGCAATATACCAGCTATCATTCAAGTTGATGCTTATCCGTTGATATTCAGACCTGAAAAGCACTCTATAGTTACTCTTCATAAGGATCAACCTGGTGTTGTCGCACAAGTATCTAAGATACTTTGGGATAAACAAATTAATATTAGTGGTATGAACCTCGGACGTACTAAAGATGATGCTCATGCCGTGATGATTATTGGTGTTGACGGCGAAGTAGATGATGATTCATTGAAGCTTATTGAATCTCTCTCTGGCATTGAAAATGCTAAGTACGTGAAGCTTAAGGGTAAGATTTAGGATTAATTTGGTGAAGCATGCAGTGTAGCATGTATATTTTCAGGAATCATTGGTAATTGTTCTACCGTTTCAGCGGCTCCATCAGTTCCATTAAATTGAGAACCATCAGTAACTTTAATATGCCCGTCACTATAAAGATTTATAGTTAGATCAAGTTTAATACCGCCTGAAGGTGCTGGAATATTTGATAAATACAAGCCTTTGCCACTAATATCATGATCAATACTAATGCTATTACACTCTTCCTTACCGTTAGGTTTCCTGAATAAAGTATGAGGTGACACCCTATATAGACCTGGACTTAATAAAGTAAACTCCTTCGCTCCGCTTCGTTTAAATTTAATAACAACTGCTGGTGGTTTGTTTACTGCTGAATTATTTATAGTACTTAGTTCTAGTATTAATTGATCACCAGCTCTGTTTTCAAGAAGTAGATCACCAGAAGCTCCTATGTACTGAGTAGCATGACGCTGGGCAAGAGGGTTGGAACTACATCCAGTTAAATAAGTTAACCCCAGGCTACCTGCACAAGTTTGTAAAAAATCTCTTCGAGAAGAAAGTGAAGTCATAATATAAGAATTTTACAATATCTTTAAGTAAGTATGCTGGATATTTTATAAAAACCCAACCTGCAGTAGCCAGCGTTTAATATTGAGTTTATTTACCAAACTATCACCAACAACTAATTGCGAAGTACCTTCGTCAAGAGAAAGAAAGAAGTTCTCTCCTCCCTTAAGAAATTTATCTACTTGTTCAAAAACACCTAACTCTCGCT
>CAYPGT010000073.1:3066-7777 GCA_964410425.1 uncultured Gammaproteobacteria bacterium | reverse complement strand
CAGCAGCAGCCTTAATAACATTTTGCAAACCCTCTGGACTCAAACTCTTCATACCATCAACTAAAGTTTGTAAAGTTTCAGGACTTAGTTCTTTTTTAGCATCTGGAGTGGCTGGGTTTAATTGATTAGCAGCATCAAGCAAAGCTCTTGTAGTTGAGTCAAAAGTCTTTTTCTCTTCCTCTGTTCCATATGGTAAGTTAGCGAGTAAAGCACTAGCTCCTTTAACCATAGCTTCATTATCAGAAGCATTAGAGCCTGAGCCAGATGCTTTGATCAACTCATTAAATTGATTATAAAAAGCTTTTTGTTGGTCAGCAGGGGATTTACTATCAGTCACTAATGATTCTTTCAATCCAGTTAGAGCAAACGCTCCTATTCCTGTTTTATTCCCATCAGAAACTCCTGCACCACCGTCAGGGGCAGCTCTGAAAAACCCTCCCAATGCTTCAAAAGGATTATTCGCTGCTATTGATTCACTAACTCTCGCTGCACCAGCCTTATCACGCAAGCTTGCCATTAGATCGACACCAACAGCAGCACCAGCTTTTATTTGTTCTGGTGTTAATTGAGCTGGTTGTGCTCCAGAAACTTTCCAATCTTCTCTTATATTTATTGGATCTGCTTTTTGATCTCCTTTACTTTCACCAGGCTCTGTAGTTTTTGCTTCACTAACTTGTGGATTTGAACCAGGTCTATTAAAAGAACCTAATTTATAATTTTCCTTAACTTCTTCCAGATTTCTCTGTGGCTGAATTGGATCTGATTGACTACGCTGAGCAGTATCTTGAGCTGCTCGTGCAGCTTCCTCAGCAGCTCGTTGAGCAGCAATCCTAGCTAGCTCGGCCGCCGTATCGTCCGAGTTATCAATGGAATTATCAATGGATCCGCCAATGGCAACCATTTACTTACACTCCTTTACATTATAAGTAGTGCATAGATAAGTTAAGTTGGGGTTAAGAGTCTTAGCTTGATATAATGAAATATGTGAGTAAAGCCGCAGAGAACTGGTTAAAAATAGCAAAATACGATCTCAAAGTTGCCGTGGACTGTTTTAACGCTACTAATTACGTTGCAAGCATGGAGAAATGCCATAACGCCTTAGAAAAATTACTTAAAGGTATAATCACTGAAAACAACCAAGAACCACAGAAGATCCACGACTTACTCAGATTAGCAAGTGAGGCTCTAATCGAAAACCTACAGAATGATGTTAAGGATCTATTCTCAGAATTAGATTCTATTTATATGAACACCAGATACCCTGATGAGTTTGAGATGATTCAAGAGAGATTAGATGAAACAAAAACTTCAAAAATTTTAAGCGAAACAAGGAGAGTATTTGCATGGCTGGAAAAAAAAATAAAGATCAGTTAGATTATTTTCTAAATGATATAACTCAAAGAATCACGGCTAATTTTAATGTCGATGAAATTATACTATTTGGTTCTTATGCTAAGGGTACAGAGACAGACGATAGCGACATAGATATCGCAGTGATATCTCCTGAGCTAAATATTAATTATCCCATGTTTGAGAATGCTCAAACTATCATCAGAAAGACGAATTTATATGAACCTTACTTGCAGCTAATTCCTATCCACTCTAAGAAGTTTTATGAAGAGACTCATATTGATCCAGGCTTCATACGTGAGATCAAAAGAACAGGAAGAAGAATCTATACCAAAGAAGCCGGACTGATTCCTATATCAGCATAAACATGAGTCTCAGCTTTAGCTCCAGGATGAGTTACTGCACCTAAGTACGCAGGACCTACTAGCTGAGCATATTTCCATAAAGTACCAGATTGATAATCATTAGACCTAGCTTTCCAAGCAGCTTTACGCTTAACAAGCTCAGTATCTGAGAGAGCTACACTCAGCTCACCACTACGCGCATTAATAGTAATCATATCGCCGTCTTGCAGTAGTGCTATAGTGCCACCGACTGCAGCTTCAGGTCCGACATGTCCGATACAGAGCCCGCGAGTACCACCAGAGAACCTACCATCAGTTATAAGAGCTACCTTATCTCCCATACCTTGACCATAGATAGCAGCAGTAGTCGCTAACATCTCACGCATACCAGGACCACCCTTCGGACCCTCGTAGCGAATCACGATGACATCGCCTTCCTTATAATTATGCTTCTCAACTGCCGTGAACGCATCTTCCTCACAATCAAAAACTCTTGCTGGTCCAGTATGCTCTAAATTATTTAAGCCTGCTACTTTGACTATGGCACCTTCCGTTGCTAGATTGCCTTTAAGGGTTACTACGCCACCAGTTGGGCTGATAGGAGATGAGCATCTATAAAGTAGGTCTTGATCCTTCATAGGGAAACTATACTCAGCAGCATTCTGAGCAACAGTCTTACCATTCACTGTCATACAATCACCATGAATATAACCATTGTCCAATAATTCTTTAATCACTACTTGGATACCACCAAGCTCATACAAATCCTTAGCGACATACTTACCACCTGGTTTAAGCGAGGTGATATAAGGAGTGCGCTTAAAAATCTCTCCTACATCATCCATGGTGAATTCAATACCAGCTTCATGAGCAATAGCCGGCAGATGTAGAGCAGCATTAGTAGAGCCGCCAGTAGCAGCTACTATGGTAGCCGCGTTCTCTAAAGACTTACGTGTCACAACGTCACGCGGTCGAATATTGAGCGCAAGAGCTTCCATTACTGCAGCACCTGCTAATTTACAATGTTTATTTCTATCTTCATATGGAGCAGGTGGCGCAGAAGATCCTGGCAGAGCTAATCCTATGACTTCAGATACGCAAGCCATAGTATTAGCAGTGAACTGTCCACCACAAGCACCAGCTGAAGGACAAGCCACAGCAGTAAGTTCCTTCAACTCTGCTTCAGACATTTGTCCAGCGTCGCACTTACCGACAGCTTCAAACACATCTACTATAGTTACATCTTTATCGTGATAACGACCAGGAAGTATACTTCCTCCATACATAAACACACTTGGTACATTGAGACGCACCATGCTCATCATCATTCCTGGTAGAGACTTGTCACAGCCAGCGATACCGACAATAGCATCATAACAATGTCCGCGCACCGAAACTTCTACAGAGTCAGCGATAACTTCACGCGACACTAGAGAGGACTTCATCCCCTGATGTCCCATCGCAATCCCATCAGTGACAGTAATAGTATGAATTCCAAACGGCATACCACCAGCAGCACGTACAGCGTCCTTCACGATCACTGCTTGACGCGGCAAATCCACATTACATGGCGCACTTTCATTACCGCAATCCACTACACAAATAAACGGTCTCTCTTCTACCTCTGCTCCAATACCTTCAGGGTAAGCATCGGTCTTAAGATTCTTCAACATAGTCAAACGACCTTCACAGCCGTGCACTGAAGTGATAAATCTCGATGGTAATTTAGAGCGGTCTAGTTTCTTGGACATGGTTTAAGTTTATCATAAGCAGCTCAGTAAACGCCTTTCGCACCTGAATGCCCACCTACATCTAATAAGTGAATTATAAGATTTTCTTCCTCATCAAAAGACCAAATGATTCTCAGATCACCGTCTACTCTAAAACTGTATCTTAATCCCAATGCTCGAGTCTGAACTTTATGTGTTTTAAGACTTTGATCAAATGGATTAGAGCTTAGCTTGATTACTACTTTATTGATTTTTTCCAAAACAACTCTCTTCTGTTTCACTAATTTTTCAACAGATTTTTTGAAGACTTTGGATTGTTTAATTAAATACACAATTATTCTTTATACAAATCAAGAAAAGCATTAGGATTCTTTTTGAAATCAATTAGATCATAATCACCATTCTTAATTTCCTGAAGACTTTGATAAATTCGTTTCTCCGATTCTAAATCAAGCATTGGATATTGTTTAGAATTGGGTACTATTTGAAAATTAAAATCACCCATAAGAAATTTATGAATCATTAATCTGACTAAGTCGTTAGCTGAAGAGAAGCCTTCATCTTCGGCTTTTTTCTCTAAGGCCTTCTTGGTCTTAGCAGAGATAGGTACTTGTAATCTTAAGTTCTGAGTCATTATGAGTATATTTTACACTATCTATACTAAATTTTACTTAAGATGGCTGAGAGAGAATTAATACTACTTATATTTGTATGCGTTACAATAGTAGATTAAGTCAATTTATGCAACTAAAAGTTACTTTTAGAGACTTTTGGGTATAATTTGGCTATTATGGCAAAAGCAGTGAAACTATCAGATAAATTAGTCGAAGAAGCTAAACGTTATGCAGAAATCTCCTGTAGATCAGTCCCTGGCCAAATAGAATATTGGTCTAAGATAGGGAAGATCGCAGAAGAAAATCCAGACTTGCCCTACGAATTTATCAAGGATATTTTACTAGCAATGCAAGAAGATGATAGCGAACTTACCGAATACGAATTTGGTTAAACATGAAAATATTACAGAAAGCAAAGTTTAGAAAAGTAGCCAAAAAACTTAATCCTAATCAGAAGAAAGATTTGGATAAAGCAATAGCGTTTATTATTGAAGAGCCCTTTGTTGGCGAAGAGAAGAAGGGAGACCTTAGGGGATATAGAGTTCACAAATTTCAAATGGTAAATCAATTAACGCTCATTGCTTATACTTTTGATGAAGGAAGGTTGATCCTGACTCTTATTGCTGTTGGTTCTCACCAGAATTTTTATGACGATTTGAAAAGGAAGCTATGA
>CAYPGT010000073.1:0-2966 GCA_964410425.1 uncultured Gammaproteobacteria bacterium | reverse complement strand
CTGACACTTCCCACAATAGTAACTACTTCGTCCATTCTGTTTAATTCTTAGAATCATAGCCTTGCACTTCTTACAAGGCTGTCCCTCACGGTCATAGACTAAGAAATTATGCTGAAAATATCCAGCTGCACCATCAGCCTGAGCATAGTCGCTAATAGTAGAACCACCTGCCTGAATAGCGCGTTCCAGAGTATCAACTATAGCCTTATATAATTTAGCAGCTTCATTCTTAGTTACCTTATTAGCAATGCGCAAGGGACTAATCCCAGCAGAGAAGAGACTTTCACAAGCATAAATATTACCGACACCGACAATAATACTAGCGTCCATTATCACAGATTTAACAGATTTATTTCTAGATCTAAATATTTCATAGAGAACCTTAGCACTAAACTCCTTTGATAAAGGTTCTACGCCGAGCTTCTTAAAAAACTTAAACTCCTCAATCTCAGCTGCTTTAAGCACAGTCACTATGCCGAACTTACGAGTATCGTTATAAATCAATAACTTACCATTCGATAGTTCAACAAGCATATGATCATGTTTCTTATACAGTTTTTTCTTGTGATAGTAATCTACTTCTATTGCATCTGTAGAAACAGTTAAGCGTCCGCTCATACCCAAATGAATAACTATTACTAGATCATCCTCAAGGTATACAAGAATATACTTCGCCTTACGCTTGACTTGAAGGATAGTTTTACTCTTAATTAACTTAGAAAAATTAGCAGGAATATTGATACGTAGTTTGGGATTAAATACCTTAGAAGCCACTATTAATGCACCTTGCAAATGAGGTCTAATACCATTACAAACTGTTTCGACTTCTGGTAACTCTGGCATATTAAGAACAGCAACTCTTAGAGCTTGAGCTTTCTTTGAGGGATTCTATTATTGGACAACAACTAGTCTTCATATCACCTGAGCAAGATTTATCGAGAGCCTCCAGTGCATGTTTTTGCTTCTTGAGTTTAGTTATCTCTTCATCTATCTCAGTAATTTTCTTACGTACAAACTCCTTAACATCTGCTCCTTTTGCCTTCTTGCTAAAGCGCAGTGCCACTAGATCATGAATTTCCTCAAGCTTAAATCCCAAGTCTTGAGAGTTTTTTACAAACTGAATATGCTCAATATATTCAGAATGGTACAGTCTATAACCAGATTCACTACGCTCTGGTTCTGGAAGCAAACCCAAATGCTCGTAGTAACGAATAGTCTGTAAATTAACTCCAGCTAAATCAGCTAGCTCACTGATGGTCATGTGCTTTGAAGATAATTTAGATTTTGACATTGTTTTAAGTTTTATTTATTTACATTATAACCCTATAGTAGTACTATAGACATAACCTTATAGTATAGGTATAGGGTTGAGGAGTAATTTATGAAAAACAGCCTAAATGAGCTATTTTTAGTACTAATTCTAGTAGCAGCAACCACACTAAATCTAAGTGCTCACGGAGGACATGAACATGAAGAAGAGCCAAGTTTAATTTCTAATCATGCTTTAACAGGAATTTGGACAGTTAAACAAACCTTCGATAATGAATCACTTAAATTTCATATGGGGCATGAGCATGCGCCTAAACCAATGGTGGTTCTTAAATTAGACCTCTGTGGTAACGGAGAAACTTTAGTAGGAAAAGTTGAACAAATTAAACTTATAGATGCTCCCAAAAAACTCAATGTAGTATCAGCAACCACTAGCAATGTTGGAGAAGTGCCAGAAGAAGGATTCGGACTTACTGAATATACTATTCTACTAAACTCTCTACGAAATAATGATGTAGCAGTCACTATGATCAGCACGACTACTGACATTGCAGGTCAAATGACTATTAACTTTGATAATGGAGACACCAGTTATACTGCTGCACGTAAAAAATCTAAAGCATCAACTCAATGTCTTGAGTTGTTAAACAACCAAGATGAGTAAAATATTTAGCTTATTTTTGATTCTATTAGGATTGATATTTTTCAGAATAGCTGATGTTAATGCCTGTTCTTGTGGCTGCGAAGCACTTGGTAACTATGGTATTGGGGGACCAATTGTAACTATGCCAGCCTATACTTTACCTAAAGGTAAGGTAGCTCTTAACACCAGTCTACGTTATCAAAACGTTGATCAACTCACGGGTACAGATTTTGCCAGGCTCAATGGTATCCATGCACATTCGCATGACTCTGAGATGCTATTAACAGCAACCATGGCATATGGACTCACTGATGATTTAACTCTGAGTCTAAGTTATCCTTATAGATTTCTCTATGGACTTGTAACTCATGAAGAGGATAACAGCTTAATCAACGGCGGTAATTCTATTGGGTTTGGCGACATGACTCTATTAGCTAAATATCGTTTCCTTAATGGCGCAAAAGTTTGTGGCATCAGATGTGATCAAACGGGAATCAGTAGCAAACTACAAGCAGCTCTAATTGCTGGAATCAAAATGCCAACTGGTCAAACCAATGAAAGGGATAGCGAGGATTTTAGACTTGGGGCTGATGAGCAGCCTGGCACTGGTTCCTGGGATCCTATTATGGGACTAGCTTTCAGCTTACCTGTCAATAATTTTTCTTTTGATGCTAACGTGAATTATAGACTCTCCACTCAAGGCATACAACAAACAACGGTAGGAGATATAGTCAGCTTTAATACTGCTGCTACTTATAACTTCAAGTCACAGCAAATATTCGGGCAATCAATTAAGCCAGCTGCTGTATTAGAGATGAACGGCATTTGGCAGGAGAAGGTGGAAGAAGCTGGGGTGAAAGACAACGGGCATGGAGGTTTGGTGATGTTTCTTAGTCCTGGGTTGAGAGCTGCTATTAACGATTACACTATTCTCAACCTACTAATTGGTTTCCCGATTATAAATGACCTCAATGGCAATCAACCTGACACTGGCATACAGTTGTTTACTGGACTAAGTAGAGTGTTTTAGAAGCACCTGACTTTACTCGCTTCC
>CAYPGT010000072.1:0-8672 GCA_964410425.1 uncultured Gammaproteobacteria bacterium | reverse complement strand
TAGCTGCTAAAAAACAAGCAGTAGCTAAAGCTAAAACAGCTAAATCAGCTGGCAAGAAGAAAAAAGCAAGAGCGTAAGCTTTTGAATTTTCTATTCAAGTAAAAGAAAAGCCCCCGAAAGGGGGCTTTTTGCTTTTAAAGTTCTTATTTACTAGGTCTTTTCATTAAACTTAGAACGGCGTCTACGGCATTAGCTTCTTCATCAAGTAATTTTTTGATTTGTTCTACTATTGGCATCTCTATACCTTTATCATGTGAAATCTGATAAACAGCATGGGTGGTGTTGATTCCTTCAGCCACTTCACCAAGGTCACGAATAATTTTGGTTAATTTTTGTCCTTCAGCCAGATGGTAACCAACCCTATAATTTCTACTTAAGTTACTTGAACAAGTGGCGATGAGGTCACCAATTCCCGCTGGTCCCATTAGAGTTTCTGACTTACCGCCATATAGTTTTAGGAATCTACCCATTTCATGTAGTCCTCTGGTAATTAAACTTGCTTTAGCACTATCTCCAAGTTTCAATGCATCACTTGCTCCTGCTGCTATGGCTATTACATTCTTAAGAGCAGCACAAAGCTCAACTCCTTTAACATCTGAGTTGGTATAAACGCGCAAACTTGGATTAGCAATTTTTTCTTGGACTATTTTAGCGATAGCGAGGTCTACAGCTGCGACTTCTGTTACCATCGGCTTGGCTTTGATCAATTCTTTTGCTAAGTTTGGTCCAGAGATAACCGCTTTATGGTGATTTGGTAGAAACTCATTCATGATTTCTATCGGAGTTTTGAGGTTTTGAGAGTCTATACCTTTAGAGCCATTGACGAAAATATGTTCTGCACCAGGATTTAGAGCAGCAATCTTCCGAAAAGTTTCTTCCATGCCTTTAAGAGAGATAGCATTAATAATGATTCTAGATTGAAGAACGGCACCAAGATCGTTGCTAATAACAACATTATCTGGGTATTTTAGGGTGATTGGTTTTTTAAATCTGCGCGTTTTGCTAATTTTGCGGACTCTTTTAGGATCATGATCCCAAAGTATTACTGGCATACTTTGCCCAAGCACAAACGCTAGAGTATTACCCCAGCTGCCAGCTCCTAATATAGATATACTTTCGATGTTGTCCAGAATTTTAATCCTTTGAGTTCTCAGCTAGACTATTAGTATACTAAAGAATCCCACCCAAAATGCAGAATCGTAAACCATTTCTTAACCTATATATAGATCAAACACCAGCAGAATTACTTGTTAATCCGAGTAGCTATCTTTCTAGCTTTCCTAGTATAGGAGGAATTCAAGTCATTAGTTTGAACCTTGAACAGGTAGTTTTAGCTCAGGATGATCCTGAATATAGAAAGATTATCTCTGAAGCTGAGCTAATAATTCCTGACGGGGTTAGTGTTGTTTGGACATACCGCTTTTTAAATTTTTTCTCTCCTCGAGGAGAGAAAATCCCATTAAAGAAACTTGCAGGGATTGATTTAGCAGCTAAGTTGATAGAATCCAAGCAAAAAATCGCAATTTTAGGAGCAAAAAAAGAAATAATAGAGCTTCTTGAGAAAAAATTAGAGGATAAATTAGTTTTTGCAGAGCATGGATACTTTAACTTAGATCAAAAAGATGAAATACTTGAGCGTTTGATCAAATCCAAACCAGATTTATTACTCGTAGGCATGGGAGCGCCTAGGCAAGAAATGCTTATATATGAATGTAAATCGAGACTTGACGCTTGTGTGTGTATGGGGATTGGTGGTGCACTGGATGTTTGGTCTGGTCACTTGCAAAGAGCTGCTCCATGGATGATTTCTCTCAATCTAGAATGGTTTTTTCGTATAATTCAGGAACCTTATCGTCTAAAAAGGTTCTTATATAACGTACACAGATACTTTCTGTTGTTGATCTATCACTTGCGGGGAAAATTTACTCGATAGCTTTTCGCTATCACTCAAACTGAGGAAGAGTTTGAACAAGGTGCTAAATTGCAATTTAGAGACTTTGATAAGAGTAAAAGCAGTGAAGTCGGATTAAAAGAGTTCGATGGGTTAATAATGTAGGTTATCTGGGTACAAAAAGTTTGTTGACGGTAATTTACAAATTTGCCTAAATTTGAGAATTCATATATCATTCAGAATAGTGTAAATTTAGTTATCGAGAAAAATTGGAGGAACTAAAAAATGGCAACTAAAAAGAAAAAGGCCCCGGCGAAAAAAGCAACTGCTAAAAAACCAGCGGCTAAAAAACCTGCAGCTAAGAAAAAAGCGCCTGCTAAGAAAAAAGTAGCAGCGAAAAAGCCTGCAGCAAAGAAAAAAACAGCTACTAAGAAAAAGTAAGTTTGTTTATTCAAAGATAAAATTAAGAGCTTGCAAATCGCGGGCTCTTTTTTTTTGTGGCCACAAATTGGCCGCAATGGCCATTAATACAAAAATGTCGCTATAATAACTAATATGAAAGTAAGTTTGGACAAATTTTTAATAGCTACAAAATTTACTACTGAAGCTTTAGGTTTAGCTATAACTAGCTCTGAAAAGAAAGCCAAAGGCAAAAATTATCCTAAAATCCTAGCAGATCTAGATAAACACTTCAAAGGACTGATTATAGAGACTATAGAAGCTGAAGAGTTTGATTTCTCAGCTGGAGCAACTCTTGCTATTACTCTAAGTTCTCAGAATAAAGTTGCAACTAATGTTGCTACTGTGAAGAAAATTATTCTTGTTGGCTTGGGAGAAGAGTCGAAACTTGATACTAAGGTACTCAGAAAAGCTGCTGCGGCACTTATTAGATCAGCGAAATCCAATAAAATAGAAAAACTAACAGCAATTTTCCCTAAAAACCCTGAGATTTTGGCGGAAGCCTCGATCCTTATCAGTTATGAGTTTGATAAATATAAGTCAGTTGATAAATCAGCTGATAAGAAAACTGATAAAAAAGACAAAAAACTTAGCGAATTAAAGATTTTGGTAGAGACTTTAGAGAAAACAGATAAAGAAGCTGTGAGAAACGCAGTAATTCGAGCTGAGGCTACTTGCACTAGCAGGGATTTGGTTTGGGAGCCGGCCTGTGTGGTGACACCAAGTTATTTAGCTGAACAGGCTAAGAAGATTCTTAATCCTAAGAACAATACAATTAAAGTGAAAATTTTAGAACAAAAAGACTGCGAGAAACTTGGTATGGGTGCCTACCTTGCCGTGTCTCAAGGTTCTGATCAACCGCCTAAATTTATTGAGATAACTTATACTCCAGTCGGCAAGGTCAAGAAGCATATTGCTTTGGTGGGCAAGGGAGTCACTTTTGATAGTGGTGGATTGAGTCTTAAACCAGCTAAGTCTATGGAAATGATGAAAGAAGATATGTCTGGAGCAGCAGCTATCATTGGCATCATGAATGCTATAGCTAAAACACAACCCAAGGGTGTGCAAATCACAGCGATTATTGCTGCTACTGAAAACATGCCAAGTGGTAGAGCTTATAGACCTGGTGATGTAATTATTGCGATGAACGGTAAGACTATCGAAGTGAATAATACGGATGCAGAAGGACGACTTACCTTGGCTGATGCAGTTGCTTACGTATCTAAGAAAGATCCTGATGAGATTATTGATTTTGCAACGCTTACAGGGGCTTGTATGGTGGCTCTGGGTAATGTTTGCGCTGGGCTAATGACCAATAATCAAGAATTATTAGAGAGAGTTAAAGCATCTGCTGAGCGTACTGGAGAATTAATGTGGCAATTGCCTCTTTATGATGAGTATAAAGAAGGACTTAAGTCTACTATCGCTGATTTAATTAACGCAGGTTCTGGTGGTAAGGCTGGGGCTCAGAATGGCGGATTGTTTATTCAAGAGTTCATTGGCAAGAAGAAGGATAGCGAAGAAATTATCCCTTGGTTGCATATAGATATAGCTGGTCCATGTTGGTTTGACCAAGATATGGATTGGTCGCCTAAGGGGGCTTCTGGAATTCCGGTGAGAACCATACTTGATTACATCTCAACGCAGGCGTAACATTCTGACTTCGCACGCTTCCGTTACATTTTCAACATAAGTACTATTTACGTCTAGGGTGTTTGGTTCTTGACGCAGGAGTGTTTTTTGCTAATGTAACTGCAGCAGCGGCGTTTACTAGTCCTCCTATATCATGATCAGTACTGATATGCTCGGAACTAGATACTAGAATATTTTTTACTTGTTTATTACTGAGTCTTGGGTTCTGAGCAAGTATTAGTGCTGCTACTCCTGAGATGAAAGGACTAGCGATAGAAGTTCCAGAGTGGTACCAATATTGATATGGAGGTCCATTACCAACGAATCTACCAGAATTATCAGTGTTCAAACCCGATAGAGTAGAGCTTATATAAGTACCAGGAGCCGCAATATCTACTGAAGATCCATAGTTAGAGAAACTAGCACGAGCATCTGTTAATGGATTGATAGCCGCAACTGCGATAGTAGTAGAGAGATTTGCGGGTGAGTAAAAGCCAGCGTCATCATTATTATTACCCGCAGCAGTAACATTTACTAAACCTAGACCATAAGCATATTGAAACGCATTGCTTATAGTTCGGCTAGGACTGCCTCCCCAAGCGTTGTTAGTAATCTGTGCGCCCCTGTCAGCAGCTGAAATAATCGCCTGAGCCAAATTACTATATCGCCCGCTACCATCATCAGCAAAACCTTTAAGAACCATGATCTTAGACTTAAAAGCCACTCCAATCACCCCTTCGTTATTATTGCCACTAGCAGCTGCAACACCAGCTATATGAGTTCCATGTCTGTTGTAATCTTCTGGAATCGAGTCATGGGCATTGAAATCATGCCCTATATAATCCTGATCCATTTCACTATCTTCGATTACATGGTTGTGATTAGTATCAATATCATTTAGATCTATTTTGCCGTCATGGTTGCGATCAGAGCAAAGCTTAGGGTCAACCCAAATATTGTCCCAGAGATCTGGATGATTATAGTCTACGCCAGTATCAATTACAGCGATGATAATCCCCGCTCCCTGACTGCTATTCCAAGCCCTGTCAGTGGCGATTCTTTTAATACCCCACATCTCATCGAAGGGATAAGTCCAGGTGGAACCAGTCGAATTATATAAAGGATCATTGGGGTTGAAATTTATTTTAGCTGAGGAATCAAGTTCTGCATATTCTACGCTTGGATCAGAATTAAGTTGTTTCACCAAGGTTCTGATCTGTGAGCAATCTTGCTTAAGTAGGAGTTTGTAAGTTCTATCGAGCCCTAGTTTACTCTTAAGTTTTTGGCTTTTGAGATTTTGGATAATTTGTTTTTTTGATAATCTTAGATTTGCTTTTATTGGAGCAGTTTCTTCTATAATACTTTCAAGCTCAAAATCTTGATTTACATTCTTAATTCTGAGGGTCTTAGTTTTGCTTTTACTTTCTTTGAATTTAACTATAATGGATTCACTACTATATTCTGCATCATCGTCTTTACAAGTTGTGCTAGTCTGTGCCTGAACACAAAGTAGGTTTATAAAAAAACAACAGAAGATTAAGAGCAAACGAAACATTAAGACCTATTCTATCAAGTTACCGTTTATTTTGTTGAATAGTTTGAGTTCTTGACTATTACTCAGTTTATTACATAATCAACCACCTCTTCATTTTATGTTGTGGCTACGCACTTTCAGTGCCTTTCGTCAGTCAAACAGCTAATAATTTACTATATTAAGCTGCGCGCAGCGCAAACGCCGCGAAGCGGCGGAACCCAAATCCTATTCCACTTAAAGGATTTGAACAAGAATGTTGTATAAACAGGTGACTAGTTATGAGTTCTGCTAGAATCCTACTTATTATGGGTTTTGCTGCGTTAACGTTATTATTCTTTATAGTTGTAGCTTTTATGCTATTTTTTGGTGCTTTTGTCATTGTTAAGCAAGGACATTGTGCTTTAATCACAAGGTTAGGGAGTTACACCCAAACCCTTGGTCCAGGTTTACATATAATAATGCCTTTTGTTGATTCGCTTGATCGAGTAGTGGATTTGCGTGAGCAGGTATTACCCTTAGCCTCACAATCGGTTATTACTCGCGATAACGTTGTCATTAATGTAGATGCTGTAATTTATTACCAAGTAATTAACCCTTATGCAGCGATTTATGAGATCAATAATTTAGTTTTTGCTGTTGAGCAGTTAGCTTTAACTTCTTTGCGCAATATTATCGGAGAGATGACACTCGATGAGACTTTTGCAAGCAGAGATTTAATTAACGCTAAATTACAGAAGATCATCGATGCTGTAGCAAGTAAGTGGGGCGTGAAAACCAATAGAATAGAGTTAAAGGACATCAGCCCACCTCTAGAGATTCAACGCGCCATGAATGTACAGATGGAAGCTGAGCGTAATAAACGTGCAGCGATTCTCAATGCCGAGGGTGCGCGCGAAGCCGCGATACTACAAGCAGACGGACAAAAACAAGCAGTGATTAAAGCAGCTGAAGCTCATGCGCAGAAGCTGCGTCTTGAAGTAGAAGCGCAAGCGATGACTACCAAAACCTATATCGAGAAGATTAAAGAAGCGGGTGCTACTAAGGAAGTATTACAGTTGATTTACATGGATACTTTACAGAAGCTTGCTAATGGTGCTGCTAATAAGATTTTTATTCCAACTGAATCTATGACAGCTCTTGGTGGACTTGCCGCTGCTGGGGAATTGTTCAAAGATAGAGATAAGGCTGAGCGGAATTAAGAAATAGGCTAAAATTACTACATGCCGCTGCATTTACTTTTATATGTTATCGCTGGTTTGCTTTTATTGATTGAAGCGTTTACTCCTGGGACTTTTATTTTTGTTTGTTTTGCTGTAGCTAGTTTTATAACAGGCTTAGTTGTTAATTTTATTCAGATCGATATTACTTGGGTACTTGCTTTGGATCTGGTTCTCAGTGTAGTTTGTTTACTTACTGTAAGACCACTTTTGAAGATGGTAGTGAAGATTCCTGCTGAGAGCGATCCGCATAATTATGGTAGTTACGCCGAGAAGCTTATTGGTAGAGAAGCTATGGTGTTTAAGACTATTACTAAGATGGAACCCGGAGTGGTCAAGTTACTAGACTTTGATGAGACCTGGCTTGCTAATAGTGTTGATGGCTCTGAGATTGGGCAGGGATGCTCGGTTAAGATTGAGAAACTAGATGGGAATCATTTGATAGTGAAAGCGATTTAACAAGAATAAGAAGAGGTAATTTATTTCTGCACAAAAAAACAACCTAATAATTTTTACTGGCCCCTCTGGAGTAGGCAAGGGCACTATCGTTGATAAATTATTTCAAGATTTAACTAATATTGAGTTTTCTATTAGTTGTACTACTCGCGAGAAGCGACCTGGGGAAAAGGAAGGAGTAGATTACTTTTATAAAACTCGTGAAGAGTTTCAACGCATGATCGATGCTGACGAGTTTTTGGAGTGGGCAGAGTTTGTGGGTAATTACTATGGCACACCACGTAACTTTGTTGTAGACACTCTGAACTCTGGTAAGGATGTGTTTCTGGAGATAGAAGTGCAAGGTGCCTTGCAAGTGATGCAGAAATGTCCAGAGGCTTTGAGTATATTTCTCATACCGCCTTCATTGCAAGAATTAGAAGCACGTCTACGCAAGCGCGGTACTGAGACTGAAGAAGTTTTACAAAAACGCCTCGCTAAAGCTCAGGAAGAAATGAAGTTTACCGGTAAGTTTAAGTACACCGTTGTTAATGACGATGTTGATCAGGCTGTAGAGAAACTCAAAAAGCTGATTCTAGGTGCTAGAATAACTTAATTAGTATTTTGCTCTATAACCAGGGTAAAAACAGTATCAGGATTCTTTTTAATTAAGTCTTGGACTTTATTAGAATCAAGATTAAGACGGGGATGTTGTCCTATGCCCCAACTAAAATCAGAACCAGGATTTGTTTTAACTAGATCCAATACTTTATCAGAGTTAGGATCAAGATTAGGATTTTGTCCTAAGCCTCTTGCAAAGTCAGAACAGGGAGATTCTTTCACTATCTGCCAGACCAGATTAGAATTAAGGTCAAGTTTAGGACTTTGTCCCAATATCTGCGCATAAGAAGAATCGGGGTTCTTTTGAATAAGATTTAAGATCCTGTCTGAGTTGGGGTTTAGGTCAGGATGTTCTCCAATGCCTACCGCAAAGGCAGAAAAAGGGCAGGGTTCGATTAAATCCCAAACCTTATCAGCATTAGGATTTAATCTGGGGTGCCTGCTTAACTTTGAAGCAAGATCAGAATTAAGATCCTGTTTAACTAGATTTAATGCTTTATCAGAATTGGGATCAAACGGTTGTTGCATGTGCGTCTTCTAAACTTTCTACATAGCCTATCGCCATAGTCGCTGCTAGTGATCCGTCAGAAGCTGCTGTGATAGCTTGTTTCAGTATAGTGTTGCGAATATCCCCAGCTGCGTATACTCCAGGAATATTGGTTTCCATTTTCTCGTTGGTGATAATTTTGCCAGCTCCGTCTACTTTAATCTTGCCTTCAAGGAATTGAGTATTAGGATCTAAACCAACATAGATGAACACTCCTTCGCAAGGGAAGTCCTTAGTCTCACCAGTCTTAGCATCTTTAGTAGTAACAGAAGTAACACCGAGCATATCACCATTAATCTTCTCGACAGTCGTGTCCCAAATGATTTCAGTCTTAGG
>CAYPGT010000071.1:0-8795 GCA_964410425.1 uncultured Gammaproteobacteria bacterium | reverse complement strand
AAGTTTTTCTACAAGTTTGCATCTCTAAATGGTGGTCCCGGAGTGACTTGAACACTCGACCAATCGATTATGAGTCGACTGCTCTAACCAACTGAGCTACAGGACCATTGGTTTTCTCATTATGGCATATTTGAAACTAATTGAAATCATAAAAGATTTAGGAATAACTAAAATTATTGTCTAAGTATATACGAAATAACTGGTTTGGCTAGAACTTAAATTACGCTTGCAGAATCTAGATAGGCAGTGATCTTCGTAATTTTTTGATCTTTATTGAATTCTATAATATCAACCACTTCAATTAATTTTCCATCAAAGTCAATTTTCAACTCTCCAATCGCCGTATCAGAATATTGGTCGACACAAATTCTTTTAGAGATAAATTTGATCTTCTTGGCACTATCAAAAATATTTTTATTAGCTGCTAGAACTTTTGCTTTAGACTTAACTTCTTTGATAATAGGATCAAACAGAATAACATCATCGGTAAAAAGCTGTGAAAGCTTTTCCAAATCTTTGTTCTCAAAAGCATCGAAATATGCTTTAGTAATGTCTAATATTTGTTCTTTAACTAACATCAGCTTAATTATAACCGATTAGATAATTTTAGATTGATGCACATGCAGCTGCACAAGTCTCTGCATTGCCACCTTGTTCTGTGCATTGTTGGATGCACTGCTCATGAGCATCATCACCACCGTCACCGTCTCCACTATCGTCCTGTTCTATAGTTACATTAGTTATTGTGACGTCTGAGCTGTTAATACCATTCTCAATAGAGATATCAGCATGATTTATTACAAAGTCTGCTGTAATTGATTTAACTACTCCAGTACCACCACTTATAGTTAGAGATCCGCTGGCATTTTGTAATGCAAACCCTGTCATCAATGCAGGATTATCAGAACTAATTGTCATTTGAATATTGTCAACCCCAGTTAATGTTTGAGTTCCTGCCATAGGCACATCAAAACTAATGGTAGCTCCAGTGGAGAAACTGCCATCCATTCGATTACCAGTAAGTGTAAGACTACCAGTTAAATCACTATTAAGGTCCACAAGCACATTGGCATCGGCACCGACATTTTCTGCGATTTGAGATTCAATACTATCTGAGATCTCTGTAGTAGGTACGCTAATAGATATTTCTCCACCTTCTAAAAAATCAAGAGCCTGATTCAAATTTAGCCCATCTCTGCCAGTTAAAGTCGCAAGATCAGTAGGATCAAAACCAGAACTCTCACTAAGAGAGAGAATAAAACCATCAGGTAAAGTTAGACTTATGGCTTTATTTTCTATATCAGTTTTAATGGTTCCACTTAGAGTTGCTAGTACTTTGCCAGTACCATTCAAACCTTCGTAAAGTTGCACGAAACCTGGTACACCATCGCTACTGAGTAAATCTAAAGGTACGGCAGATATACTTAAAGTTTCATTGGAACCACCGTTGTTAGGATTGTTTAAAACTATATACAGAGGATCAGTCTCAGTACCACTACCGAATCTAGAGCCACCACTTGCACTTGTGTCTTCACCACCAGGACCAAAGTCAGTAGCTAAGGGAGTTGAATTACCAAAACCAATGGCACAGCTGCCTGTATTGGATGGAATACTCAGTAATGCATTGGAACCAAGGTCTAGAAATTTAGAATCTGGATTTCTGCCAATGACACGACTGAGCCCTGAATGAGAAGGTAGTAAAGGCTCACCACCAAAGCTAATATCAGCAGTAAGGTTACTTGTTGCATTGGGGACTAAAGTAATGTTAAAGGTAGAGTTTTCAATGCCCAATTTTTTAGCTGCGGCATTGGGAATTAGTTGCACTGCAACAGACTGACTCTGTGTTAATTTCTTAAGAGTAGCTTTAGAGCTAAAGAAACTTATATTTGTTGCTGTGATCTCCCCTGTCTCTGAGTCAGGCTGCAACTTGATCGCAGCAGGTTGTGACTTAACTAAACTTTTATTGGCGATTTTAATTTTTACACTTGCAGCTTTGTTAGTCTCGTTGAGTAGTGAGGATAAATTGAAAGCCGCCGTGAACTTGGGGCTACTGTTACTTAAGCTGACGTCGGCTTTGGGAACTATCGTAATAGCTTGTACCGTAAGTAGAGCAAAAGAACTCAATGTTAATATCAATAAAAATTTCTTCAACATGACTATAATTTTAGTCAGTACCTTCTATGGTTACCAGATACTTAAGGATGGATTTAAGGCTCAGTATTAATCCTATTGGCTAATAATATAACCTTTATAAATTGCTACTATCCTTGAATTTAATTAGATAATCGACTACAGCACTACTTATTGCAATGATGGGCAAGCTCACCACAATACCAATTAGACCAAAAATCTCAATGCCAATTAAGAGTCCGAAAATTACAACCAACGGATGTATGCCGAATGCTGAACCCATAATGCGTGGTGCAATAATGTGATCACGAATAATCTGTGTATAGATTAAATATATTGAGGCAGCAGTTATCGCTTTAGCCTGACCGCTAGTGGCAAATACAATGATAATGCTCGGTATAATTGCAGTCCAGGTTCCTAATATAGGAATGAACTCTAGCATTTGCAATGATCCAAGTAATATGGCAAACTTACTTGCTATAAAGAAATAAGTACAAAGCATTACTGTTGCTGTCATCATGGCTATTTTGAATTGACCAACTACTAAAGCATATAAGTTGGTATCGATGCGCTTTTTGATTTCTATTAAATGCTTGGAATAGTGTTGAGGAAAGAGATCCGCAAATAATTGCCAAAGCCTCTCTCCATCTAAGAGTAAGTAAAAGCTAATAATCAAAGTTAAAATACATCCAGTGATAATGTTTACTGATTTAACTAGAGATATGGAAAAAACTTGATAAAAATTCTCATAGCCAAAATTATTACCGACAGTAGAAATAAAATCTGTAAATGAATGTTGATGATTTTCTAATGTGTCTAATATCATCTGTAGTAAATTGTGGACATCACCATTAATTTGGGTGTTGGTGAGAAGGTATCTGATTTGTACTGAGAGATCTGGTAATGAGGAACCAAGACCAGACCATTGCTCTTCAAATATTGGATATAGCAAGTTTATAAGTGATATAAAAAATACTATAATTACTGAAAAACACAAGAAAATAGCGATTGCTTTAATTTTAAGAAATTTAGTTAAGTACTTAACTGGATTGCTTAATAGGTAGTTAATTAATAAGCCAAAAATAAATAGCTTTAATAAATCTTTGAGCATAAGCCCTAAAACTACAAATGCAACAAAGATTGTAATATATAAACTAATCGTCAACGCTTTGGCTGCTCTATCCGTCCATGGGCTCTTAGTAGTCATAGAGAGAGTTTAACAAGTTTTTCCTGTTTTGTGTGAAATTGGGCTTTTAGTTAACCATATTTTGTCGCATAGCTTTAACTGCTGCTTGAGTTCTGTCATCGACACAAAGCTTGTTCAGTATGCTTTTTACGTGAGATTTAATTGTAGCCAAGCTTAAGTATAGGGTGTCGGCAATTTCTTGATTGCTTTTACCATCCACTATTAATTTTAATACACCTAATTCGCGTTCTGATAATGGGATAGTTTGACTATTGTTGCTTGGGTTACAGGCTTGGTCTTTATTGATTTTTACTCCATATAGGTTTCTTAGAACCTTTTCCGCAATTTGGTTTGAAAGCCAGACGTCACCTTGTAAAACTGTCTGTACTGCTGTATATATCTGATCTGGACTAGATTCTTTTAGAGCATAACCATCTGCGCCACTGGTAAAACTAGCGAGGATTTCTTCCTCAGTATCATGACTGCTAAGCATAATGATCTTTATATCTGGATTATTTTGTTTGATTTGCTTGGTAGCTTCTATGCCATCTAATTCATGTAACCCAATATCCATAAGGATTACCTGGGGCATAAGCTCTGCTGCAAGTGTGATGGCTTCTTTACCACTTGCTGTTTCTCCGCAGATACTTAGGTTCTCAAATCTTTTGAGCGCGGTCTTAAGTCCAATTCTGGTTAATTCGTGGTCTTCGACTAATAGTATTTCTATGACTTCTGTTGTATTTTTATTCATGGTTTATTGCCTCTATTGTTGTTGGTATCTGAAAACTTACGCAAGTACCTTCTGTTTCTTTACTCTCTGCCCATATTTTCCCACCGTGAGCATCGATGATTTTCCTCGCTAGATATAGTCCAAGACCAGTGCCATGAGTATTAGGTGTATGTTGCTTTGATTGCCAGAAGCGATTAAAGAGATTCATCATCTTGTCTTCTGCAATGCCAATTCCGTGATCTTTGATTGATACTAATAATAGTTGATTGTTGTGCAGGATTTCTATTTCAATTTTGGAATTCTGTTTGCTGAATTTAATTGCATTACTCAGTATATTAGTGATCACCCGCTCTATTTCAAATGGATCACATTCAATAGTTTTGCTTTTGTCAAAGTCATTGAATTCTACAGAGATAGATTTCTCGTTTATGAGTGGTTGTAGAGCTATTAATGCTTTTTGAAATAAGACATCTATTTTGACTGATCTTGCTAAGAGTCTGTAGGATTGAGTTTCATACTTGAATATTCGCAATAAGTTTTTTACTAAATTTAATGCATTTTCATTGCTGGTAAGCATTAATTCGAAAATTTCCTTTTGATTCTCGCTTATTTCTCCATACGAGCCCTCTAATAAATGTTTTAAATTAACTTCAGCTGCAATAAGCGGAGTCTTCAGGTCATGGCTGAATGATGCCATCATATCTTCAAGTTGCATGGCTTGTTTTTGAAGTTCCGTAGCATCATTGATTACTACGCATACACCAGCCGGTTCAGCGCACTCTGAATAAATTGTTGAAGCTGAGATATTAAAAGTTCTTTCTAATCCTTGCTCAGAAGCGGTTGTTACAGTCGAGCTTATATTATTAAGGTTCTTGTTCTTAAACCTTGCTTCTGTAATAATGAAGGGTAATTCGAGTAGTTTATAATCATTGCCCTGGTAATTAAATAATTTAAAATTGTTATAAATAAAAGCACCAAGTCTATTGGCATCAATATAGTTAAGATTGGAATCAAGAATCAATACTCCATCACTGAGGTTTTCAAAAAGATCAGTTAGTTTTGCTAGTCGTTTTTGTGTATCACAAAGATTACAAAGCTCAATCATGCAATTCTTGGCAAAATCCAAGTCAGCAATATTTACATCCTTAGACGTAATAATCTCTTCTATCAAATTTTCATTAGTAGACACTTGTATTATTTTACTAATTATTGAATGAGATTATATGAGCCGAAAGTATAGATATTAAATAATGATTCGTAAAAACAAGAAAGCGTATTACGATTTGATTTTATTCAAGGTCAATTATGATTATGTGGATGATTCACGTTGTTACTTGCGAAGAAATGAAGAATATTGATAGGGCCGCTATTGCTGGTGATATCAATAAAGGATTTCAGTATATGCAAAAAGCAGCACGTGGGCTTTTTGACATCATCATTAATAGATACTTGGAGTTACAAAAGCAAAACAGACAAATTTTCATCACTGTTTTTGCTGGTAAGGGAAATAATGGTGGTGATGGGATTTTGCTGACTGCCTATCTTGCATCTGAAGGTTACCCTGTTAAATGTTTTATTCTTGGATCGGGTAAAGATCTGAAGGACGAAGCAGCTATGGCTTATATTGAATTAGAGAAAAACAACAGAGATAATCAGCTTATAACCTTTATTAATGACCCGCGTGATTTGATTTTTATACAAAACCATTTAGAATCATTGACAGATTATAGTCATCATTTTTTTGTAGATGCCTTATTGGGAGTAGGTTCTAAGGGTATTCCAAGAGAACCTTATGCTAGTGTAATTAATTATATTAATTCGATTGTGAATAATAGTGTAACGGTGATGGCTGTAGATGGTCCTTCGGGTGTCGATCATGATACTGGTGCTTTAACACCTATAACTATCCGTGCTCATACCACTATTACTATGGGCTATCCCAAACTTGGAAGCTTTTTTTATCCAGGTAGGGTTAATTACGGACTCACAATAGTGAATAATTTAGGTTACCCCCAAGAGCTTTATCAAGCTGAGATAAAGAATGATATTTATTTTGCTAATTCAGCTAAAGTTCTGATGCCACCACGTATTACTAATGGTTCTAAGTATGATCATGGTGTGGCTACACTGATAGCTGGATCTAAGGGAATGACAGGAGCTGCTAGTTTAGCTGCGCTTGCTGCTTATAGAGCAGGATTAGGTTTATTACATCTTATAAGTGACAACGATTCAACTAAAATTATTGCCTCTAATATTTTAGAACTAGTTGCACATAGTTTTGGCGATGATGATTTGCATCTTTGTAAGAATCTCATGGATAAAAATTCTTCTGTGTTTGCTTTAGGTCCAGGCTTATCTTTGGCTCATTCTGATCTAGTGAAGCAATTGTTGACTAGTTTAGATGTGCCGATGATTCTAGATGCTGATGCTATTAATGCTTGGGTCAATGATACTAAGAAATTGAAGAAGCATAAACATGATTTGCTTATTACTCCACATGCTGGAGAATATGCAAGATTATTTGGTAAATTGCCTGGTGATATTAAGCCAATTGATCTGATTCGTGAACTACGTGCTAAAGCTCAAGACCATTCTATGGCTATTCTATATAAGGGTGCACCAACTATTATCCTTGACCCCAGAGGTAAGGCATTCATCGTGCCCTATGGTAATTCAGGATTGGCTACTGCTGGCTCCGGTGATGTGCTCACAGGCTTGATCACAGGATTTGCTGCTCAGATTTATACTATTAAGTACAAATACCCTGATATAAGATTCTTCTATGAAGATTTTGATATTAGTCCTTTGACTCAGGCTGCAATACTAGCAGCATTCTTACATGGTAAATGTGCGGAGTTAGCTGCAAGAGAATTAACTGAGTATTCCACTATGGCTTCTGATCTGATTAGATTTATACCGAGAGCAATAAAGCAAATGAATTAGGCTTGATAAAAATTACTTAGATAAAAGTATAATCTGGTTCACCACTTACAATAGGATGATCAATGCTAGCTCTTGTTACTACTTCTGGGGTAGACCAATTTATAGTGGAAGTTTGATTATTATTCGCTGTTGCATAGCCGCCTTCATCTCGATGTGGTACCAAATGCCATAAGGCTTCCGGAACAGTACCTTCAGAGCTTCTGTTGTTGGTTAAGTTGGTATTTGATTGAAAATTAGAAGGGGGAAGTAATGGATCAACATCAGTAGGATTATGTGTTATCACTCTTGGTTCCGAAACACGTATTGGAACAGCAGTATCACTTCCAAAACCTGCTACTAATAATGGTGGTAGATTATTCATATATAATTTCCCTTTGAGATAATATATTATCATAATATATTTTAAATTGGTACTTTATACTTAAAATATGAGTTTAGATCTAAAAACTTATAATCCAAGTCAAGAATTTAAATTACAAGCCTATATACAGGAAGCACAGTATAAGAAGCTAATAGAAAACTTCAATAGAGATCCACAAGCATTCTGGTTAGATTTAGCGAAACAGAGTTTGTTTTGGTTTAAGGAGCCAACTAAAGCTTTGGAATATACTAAGAAGCCCTTCTTTACTTGGTTTGCTGATGGTGAAACCAATATATCCTATAACTGTATCGATAGACATTTAGAGAAGTATGGCAACAAGAACGCAATAATTTTTGAAGGAGAACCAGGTGACACTAGAACTCTAACCTATAGAGAGTTACATCAACAGGTTTGTAAGGCTGCTAATTTACTTAAGAGTATAGGTGTGAAGAAGGGTGATCATGTCGTAATCTATATGGGTTTGTGTCCAGAATCGATTATTGCGATGCAAGCTTGTTTACGAATTGGTGCCATACATAGCGTAGTGTTTGCTGGGTTCTCTGCACATGCACTAAGAGATAGGATAGAAGATCAACGCGCTCGATTTATTATTACCGCTGATGGTTCTTTTAGACGTGGAATTGTAGTTGAGCTTTTAGCTACTGTGAAGGAAGCTACTCAGGGATTAGATTATATAGAGAAAGTTCTTTGCTTTAATCGCATTCAAGAAGTTCATCTTCAATATGATGTTAGTTCTTTAAAACAAAAATTTGGTTCTAAGTTGATTAACTGGGATCTTAGTACTATGAATGCTGAATGTGAAGCTGAATCACTGTCAGCTGAACATCTAAGTTTTGTACTTTATACTAGTGGTTCTACAGGTAAGCCCAAAGGTATAGTACATACTACTGCAGGTTATTTATTAGGAAGCTATTTGACTACTAACTGGGTCTTTGACATCAAGAATGACGATATATATTGGTGTACTGCCGACATCGGCTGGATCACAGGGCATAGCTATGTCGCTTACGGACCTCTGGCTAACGCTGCTACTATATTTATTTATGAAGGTGCACCGAATCATCCACATCAGGGAAGATTTTGGGAATTAATTGAGAAATATAAGATTAGTATCTTCTACACTGCACCCACTGCCATAAGAGCCTTCATGCAGTGGGGTTTAGAGCATGTTACGAAATATAATTTATCTTCTTTACGCTTACTTGGCAGTGTTGGTGAACCGATTAATCCTGCTGCTTGGGAATGGTTCTATGAGTATATTGGTAAATCTCGTTGCCCTATAGTTGATACTTGGTGGCAAACTGAGACTGGAAGTATTGCTATCACTACTCTTCCAGGGGTAGATGCTATGAAACCTGGTGCTGCAGGCTTGCCATTACCTGGAGTAAGCGCTGCTATCAACGAAGATGGTTTATTGTATTTAG
>CAYPGT010000070.1:0-9432 GCA_964410425.1 uncultured Gammaproteobacteria bacterium | reverse complement strand
GACAGCAAGTGTTTGTAGAGCAGCCGCGTTTTTGTAATCAAGTGAATCTGGGATTTTATATAAATTATGTTTGACGATGCTGGCAGGGATCTTTATATATTCAGCAAAAGAACCATTCAAGAATTCTAGGTTCTCGCAGAGTTCATATTCTTCTTTCTTGCAGAAGAAGCATTGATAGCAAGGGGCGGTGTTAGCGGCGACTACTCTATCTCCCAGTTTGAAAGCTGAAGCTAAACTTTCTGTAACTATTCCTGAGAACTCGTAACCAAAAGCTGATGGTATCTCTTTGATAATACGTGGGTGACCGCGTAAGTAAGTCTTCACATCAGTGCCACCAGTGAGTGCAGCTTCTATCTTCACTAAGACTTCGCCATCAGCCAGCTCAGGTTTAGGAAGCTCTGTGAGCCTGATGTCTTGAGGTCCATAATAGAGGAAAGATTTCACTCTGCTATTCTAGCAATTTTGTTTTACTTTCCAAACCATCCCTTAATCCACTTCCAAGCTGTACTAATAAAATTGCCAGATTGCTCTTTACGCTGAGCTGCTTCTGGCAAAAATGCTTTATTCTTTCTGAGCAATTCTATTCCATCTTTCTGTAGCTCATTAGGATTGCCATTGACTACTGACCAGAGTAGTTTGGGTTTAGGTATCGCCGCATCTAGCTTAACGGGGATTTTAAACTGTTGTAAAGCACCAAGTACGCCGATAAAAGTCGTATATGTCACATCTACACCTTGCTTCGTGGCATCCATTAAATAAGCGAGAGCATCTTTAAGTGGTACGCTGAATAAAGCAAGCTGACTGATATCAGGTTCTTTTTGAGGACCAATATTAGCAGTGTTCTTGCATTCTGCTACAAACATGCTGCAGGAACCAGTTTCAGCTCCTACGTCACCGGGAATACTTCCCATGACCTTGTGCAGTTTTTGTATTTGTAAACCAGTTTCTTCTGCTAATTCTCTTTTAGCGTTAGCTTCGGCTTTTTGCCCGAGAGCATCTTTATCGGTAGTAAGCCCTGCTGGAACTTCGATACTAATGCCACCTGTTTTAGAGCCCATGCGTGGAGGTCTGATATGGCTCTCTAAAATTAAAACTGGTTCTGAACCTTCCTTAACTACTGGGACTATACAAACACCATCATCTGCGGTTGCGGCTTGTGAACCTTTCAGTTTAATGTAAGACCAAGTGAGCTTAGGGTCACGGTCATGTTGCCATTGAACTAGTTCATGGTATTTACTTTGGCCTAATACGTTTTCCATTTAGATAATCTTCTGCGACAGAAGATATGTAAATATTAATTTTAGCATAAATGAGTATGGCGCTATTCCCGAATATTAGGTCATTGAGAACCTTTTACCCCCTTAATACGTCATTAAATAGGTTATTGTATAATTTGGGCAGGGTCTTCTGTTAGTTATCGCATGAAAAAAAACTCACAATACTTATTAGTAGTAGCCTTGCTGGGCCTGGTGATTCAGCCTTCTTGGGCTGCCAAAGAAGCGTCCTCTGATGAAGAATTTTTTCTTGAATATTCGCAAGCAGTTAAGGAAGAGAAGCTAGGTAATAACCTCCAAGCTGTTAAGGCATATAAGGCAGCTAATGATATTAAGGGTAGGGATTTTGCGGCTTTGACTAAGCTAGGTCTTATGCACCTTTACTCTGATAGTTCGGGTGATATTAAACAAAAAAGCGTTGCCTTAGCTATTGAATACTTAACTAAAGCTCAAGCTATTAAGTCGGGTGATTCTATGGTGAATCTGCTTCTTGGTAGAGCCTACCAAGAACAGGGCGATATACCCAATGCTATTAAATATTTATCGAAGGCAAGCACTTTAGAGCCGAATAATGCTTTGATCAAATCGAATTTAGGAAGATTGTTCTTTGAGCAGAAAGATTTCAAAAACTCGATAGAGATCTTTAATAAGATAGTTTCTGCGTATCCAGACAATTTAAGTGCTAGAAGTTATTTAGGAGCATCATTGCAAGCTACTGATAACTATCTTGCTGCAATCGAGCAGTATAATTACGTTTTAGAGTATCAACCTAATGCTTACAGTCTTCGTAAGAACCTTGGAGATTGCTGGCTTGCTTTAAAGCAATACGATAAAGCTAAGGAAAGCTACGAAGGCGCTAAAAACATTGATCCTAAAGTTCCAAATATTTATGCTGATATAGCTTATGTTGCTAAGGAAGAAGGTGACTTGGATACAGCGATCACTAATTTTCGTAAGGCGTTGAGTCTGAAACCTGATGATAAGTGGAAGCGTTCTCTAGCTTATGCTCTATGGAATAATAAGCAGATACCAGAAGCTATAGTTGTTTTCAATGAGATACAGGACTATAGTGTTTCAGCTTACTTATATCAAGGACTAGGAGATGCAAGTAACGCCACAGCTAGTTACCAGAAGGCTATAGAGGCTAATCCTAAGGATACTAAGAGTAGATTTAATCTAGCGCATCTTTATTATGAGGCTAGACAGTTTGATAAGGCTAAAGCAGAGTACGAAAAGCTTTTGGAGCAGAAGCCTAATGATGTAGAGGTAATGTTCTTACTTGCAGTTTTAGAACAAGAAAGAGGCAATATTAATGTAGCGACTAAGTACTACAATAATCTTCTCACTGATTATTTGGCAACTGATAAGGGTAGAGTATTAGACGAAGACGATAAACTGATTAAAAACAATATCTATTACAATCTAGGATTGGCTTATAAGGCTAATCAGGATTATCAGAAAGCAGAAGCAAACTTCGAAGAACTACTTAAGAAGGATACTAAATCTGATAAGTTCGAGAAGACCAGAGATGTTTATAAAGAGCTTAGCTTTATAAAGATTGCTCTTGGTAAGGATACTGAAGCAGAGAAGCTTATTAATAGTTGGCTTAAAGCAGATCCGACTAACGTGGAAGCAAGAAACTTATATGCCGATTTCCTAGTGCATGTATCTAAGGAACGCAAGGCGATAGAACAGCTTAGATTAGCATCTGTACTAGATCAAACCGTGAAGACAAGGTTGAAGCTTGCTAATTTACTGCACTCACAGAACAATCTCTATGAAGCTTTAGCAGAGTATCAATCAGTTTTGCAAGTTGAACCAGAGAACCTTAATGCACTTTTAGGAGCGGCTAATAATTTTAAGACGCTCGGCTTTAAGGATGAAGCCATCAACATTTATAAGGAAGCAGCAGAGAAACATCCAGATGATGTCCTGGCTAATTTTAATTATGGCTTGTTGATGCAAGAAGCTAATAACTTAGATGCAGCAAAAGAGCACTATGAGAAGGTCTTAGCTAAGAATCCTAATTTCATGCAAACCTATTATGTCTTGGGTTTAGTTTATTGGGATCAAGGTCAAAAAGATAAAGCTAATGAGCTTTGGGATAAATTCTTAACACAGTCATCAGATGAAGCTCTTAAATCTGAAATCCGTAGATTGTTGGGTACTACTGGTACTGGTGCAACAGAGCCTAAGCCAGTGAAGATTGATCTCGTTAATCCTAAGTCTGTTGATCAGCTTACTATTCATAAGGAATACGCTGGGCAAGAGAAAACGTGAGTCTAGAACAATTAATGAGCGGCGTAATGGAGCTTAAGCCCGGTGGGGCTAAGGCTCTAGAGGAGCTTCTTAAGGAAGCCGCAAAGGACAAACGTCAGCTAAGAATTAAACTTGGTATAGATCCTACTAGCAGTGATTTGCACTTAGGGCATATGGTTTGTATTCAGAAACTTAAACAATTTCAAGAAGCTGGGCATTTACCAGTCTTGCTTATAGGTGGTTATACAGCACAGATTGGAGATCCTTCTGGACGTAATGAGATGCGTCCATCATTAAGTGCAGCTGATGTGCAGAAATATGCACAAACCTATTTAGAACAAGTGGCAAGAGTTTTAGATTTAACTAAAGTGGAAGTAGTAAACAATGCTGACTGGTTTAATAAATTTACTATGGCAGATATGGTGAAACTTGCTTCGCATATGACCATTAATCAATTGATTGCCAAAGACGCTTTTGGTAAGCGTTTGGATGATGGGCAGCCGCTTTATACTCATGAAATATTTTATCCGTTAATGCAAGGCTATGACAGCGTAGAACTTAGGGCTGACATAGAGCTTGGTGGTACAGATCAAATCTTTAATCTTATGTCTGGGCGTGATATGCAGAAGGCTTATGGACAGAAGCCTCAACTCTGTATGACTATGCCACTTTTAATTGGTCTTGATGGCACTAAGAAGATGTCTAAGACTTCACAGAACTATATTGCTCTTAATGACACTGCTCAAGACATGTTTGGCAAGACTATGAGTATTCCTGATGAACTTATTCTGGATTATTTCACTCTCGCTGCACGTGCTACTCCAGCTGAGCTACAGCAAATTAAGTCTAGGCTTGAATCTGGTGAAAACCCACGTAATATTAAGGACGAATTAGCACAGAAGATAGTCACTATCTATTATTCAGAGGCAGAAGCTAAAATAGCATCAGAAAACTTTACTAAACAATTTAAGCAGAAAGAAATCCCTGATGATATTCCTGATTTTAAGCTTAATGGTGGCTCTAGACAGCTTGCTGATGTTTTAGTAGCTGCTGGACTCTGTGAATCTAAGGGTGAAGCTAAGCGTTTAATACAGGGTGGTGGGGTTAAACTAGATGGGGAGAAACTTTCAGACCCACTCCAGGAGCTGGTTATAAATGAACCTCAAGTTCTGCAAGCTGGGAAGAGGAAGTTTGTAAGGTTGATAAAATAACATGGCTACTCGTGAAAAGAAGATTAATAATGCTAAATTAACTGCTAGATTAAAAAAAGCAGTTAAAAGAATTAAATCAGGACAGACCCTTAAAAAATCAAAATATGTAGATTAATGATGACGACTAACTCACCAATTCAAACCCTCGTCGAATCCTTAGATACTAATCTACAATTCGTTTCAGAGTTATTACAAGCTAGTATTCGTTTGTTTATCAAGCAAGAGGATAATATTATTATTCATAATTATTTTCATCCTAACCAAGACTCGCTTTATTTAGGGGCTCGGAATGTGGGGTTGGGTCGAGGGGAAAAGTTTCAGCGTTATAAGGATATCTCTGTTGATAAAGCTTTTAAGCTTAATACCAAGATCGTTGGTCAATATGGGTTGGTGATTAACAATAGACGCATACAAGAGTTTGCTTATCCGATTACTCTTGATGACAATGACGTAGTGGCTGTTATCGCAGTAGAGCGCGATATCTATGTTAGTCGTAATATTTTAGGACAACATTGGGACTTGATGGCAGATAACCTAATTAAATCACTAAAAGAAAAAATTCATGATGGTACTAATTTCCCGCATATAGCTTTTGGTGAAGGAGCTATCATTGTCAAATCACCGGGCACTATTTTCTTTGCAAATCCTCTCTCTGTCAATCTTCTGGCTGAGCTGGCTGAGCGTGGTTCTCTATTAGAAGGGCGTACTCTTGATGATATATTTGCAAGTTTCCCTCGTAAGTATAAAGGTAAGGATGAAGGTTTATCCATTGAGTCTATTGAAGAGATTAGTTTAAGGCAGAGAACTATTGCCTTAAGACATGTGCGACTGAGTAATGAGATGTCTGTAGTGCTGATCAAGGATAATTCAGAGATTAAGGTTAAAGAAACTCTACTTAAGGAAATTCATCATAGAGTGAAGAATAATTTACAAACCATATCTTCTCTGCTACGCATGCAGAAACGTCGCAATCCTGAACTAGTAGAAGCTTTTGATGAGGCGATTAATCGTACCGAAAGCATTTCTATGGTTCATGAACATCTGTCTCACTCAAATGATATTGAGTCTATAGATTTTGGTTTCTTGGTGCAAAAAATTCTTAAGGGTTTAATGTCCTCTTTCGGTGCAGAGGATATAGTGGTTAATTATGATTGCCCGCAAAAGGTTTTGATCGTTAGTGAGGATGCCACTAATCTAGCATTGGTTCTTAATGAAATTCTTTCTAATACTCTAGAGCATACTATGGGTAAACTTTCGAAGATTGATATCCAATTGTATTCTGATGAGAACGATTTGACGATGATCGTTGAAGATGATGGCGGTGGCTTTGAAGATGGCTTTGATTATAAGCAGAGTAAAGGTCTAGGTTGGGAAATAGTAAGAACCATTACAGAAGAGAGTTTGAAGGGTAAGCTTACAGTTGAGAATGTAGAAAGAAACGCTAAACGTGGTCTGAGAGTGAGTTTGAAAATCCCAATGCATCTATGATATAATTAATTTTATGAACGTTCTAGATACAGACCTAGACTTAATTAGAGTAGTAATTGCTGATGATGAGCCTTTGATTCGTATGGATCTTAAGGAATTATTAGAAGAAGCTTCTACCTATAAGGTAGTGGCAGAAGCTAAGGATGGAGATGAAGCGGTACAGGCTATCAACGAACATAGACCCGATATAGTGTTTATGGATATTCGTATGCCTAATAAGGATGGTATACAAGCTGCTAAAGAAGTTCAAGAGAAATTAAACATCCGAGTTCCAATTATTATGCTTACGGCATATAGTCAACCAGAGCTTTATGAAGAAGCTTCTAAGGCGGGTGTATTTGCTTATCTTACTAAACCTTTACGTAAACCAGATCTAGCACCTGCTATCGAAGTAGCTTTGGCACGCTCCCTCGAGATGCAAGAGCTACGTGGTGAGATTGATAAGCTAAACAATAAGCTTGAAACACGTAAGATAGTAGAGAAAGCTAAGGGTGTATTGATGAAGAAGTTTGGACTCGATGAAACCACAGCTTATAGACGTATTCAGAAGGCTGCTATGGACCAAAGATCAGATCTGAAGGCAATTTCACAGACTATTTTAAACAACGCTGGGGCGAGTTAGTTACCCTTACTTCTTAAAAAATCGCATAAACCAAATAGTGTTTCGCATTTCCTCTTCATTATTAGGTCCGTACCAAATCTTCGTTATTAATGATTATTGTTATTAATTCTTGCATCAATTTTCTTTGCTAATTAGACTATTTTTAGCATATATCCAATTTTAATTATGTACAATATTACCAACTTCCACCTGCGCCGCCGCCGCCGCCCATACCACCGCCAAAGCCCCCGAAACCTCCACCACCAAAGCCACCACCGAAACCGCTAGAGCTGTCATGATTTCTAAAGCTGCTTCCTAAGATTAGTGGCAGTGCTAAATCGCTAGCATCAAGTCCATGACTATATCTTCTGCTCCTAGCAGGTCCAAGTGTCAGTGAGGAGCTGTTGCGTCCGAATAATTCGTTAATTGTTATAAATAGCATTACGAAGAATACTAATAATATAAGTGGCAGAATTGGAGAGGAATCTTGCTGCGCTTTCTTGATACTAGGATCAAAGGCATTCATGATCGTATCTGTAGCCTGGTTCAAACCTTGATAGTAAGAGCCGGCTTTAAAGCTAGGCTTAATGATAGTTTCGATGATTTGTTTGCATAAAGCGTCTGGGAGGTAAGCTTCACTGCCATAGCCTGTGCCTATATAGATCACTCTAGGACTCACTGGTTTCACTAAGATGAGGACTCCAAGATTAGTTTTCTTTTCACCAATACCCCACTTATTAAAGATCCTTGTTGTATATTCATTAGCATCTAAGTCTAATAAATCATCAACGATTAGGACGCTAATTTGAATGCCCTTGGCATTAGCGAAGCTTGTTAATTTATTTTCCAGTAGTTGAACTTCATCGTTACTAAGTAATTTAGACGTAGATAAGTTGTTTACTAGTCTTGATGGTTTCGCTGGAAGCTGTTCCTCAATTGATTTAGCATGAACAGGGATAATATTGGTCCAGAATAATATTGCCCAGGACAATATTAGAAGAGTAATTTTGAATTGATAGTGTTTATTCAAAACTAATTTCATCCTTTTGTTCGTTTGTATCACCACTTTGATAAGGGAAATATTGTTTTAGAGAATTGCCAGCTGCTTGAATCCCTTCGATAAGCCCTTCTGTAAAATGAGACTCTTGAAATTTAGCTAGAACGGTATCTTTAATTTTTCTCCAGAACTCATCTCCGACAACGCTATGTATGCCACTGTCTCCGATGATGGCAAACTTACGATCTTCTATAGCTAAGTAGAATAGGATCCCGTTCCTAGATTGGGTCTTATGCATTTTGAGTTTGGTGAATATGGTTTGTGCTCTTAATACTGGATCTAGTTTAGTTTTAGCTTCCAGGTGTACCCTTATTTCACCAGAGCTATTAAGTTCAGCAGCTTTGATAGCTTCTACTATGCGATCTTGATCATGCTTAGAGAAGAACTTCTGTATATTCTTGGGCATTAGAACTTCACTTGTGGAGCTTTCTGGGCGGCTTTCTCTGATTCAAAATATGGTTTAACTTGAAAGCCAAACATAGTTGCCATAAGATTAGTAGGGAATTTTTTAATATAAGTATTGTAATCTTGCGCGGCTTCATTGAACATGCGTCTCTCGTTGGTGATGCGATTCTCAGTACCTTCAAGCTGTGCTTGTAGATTGAGGAAGTTTTCATTGGCTTTAAGCTCTGGATATTGCTCAGCTACTACCATTAAGCGTGAGAGACCTGAACCTAATTGTTGCTGAGCAGCGTTGAATGCTTGCAATTTCTCAGGTGTGAGCTCATCAGCTTTAATCTGCATAGAGCCCACTTTAGATCTAGCTTCTGTAACGGCTTGCAGAGTTTCTTGCTCATGTTTGGCATAGCCAGATACAGTAGCTACTAGATTGGGTATGAGATCAAGCCTGCGCTGATAAACGTTTTGTACTTGTCCCCACTGACTAGTAGTGGTTTCTTGTTTAGAGATAATGGTGTTATAAGACCCCATTAAATACATAAACAGAATAACTACTATAACGAGAGGTATAGTATATTTAGGTAACTTGTTTAAAATGTCCATGGCTCAATTATAGCAAGGCTTGAGTTTTTCTTATTTAGGCGTTTAAGCTTTCTTCGTAGTTCTATGTTTACATCAGGATCATTCTCATAAGTACCTCTGGGTACTCTTAATTCATGTTCAATCCTTTCCCAGTCAGTTTTACTGAGTGGTCTAATAAGCATGAAGTAGACAATGGCGAAACCACTAAACATACAAATAAAAGGCGACATGCTAATTAGGAAATTTACTGTGCAATAATTCTCTATTATAGACTGCATTTCTTTGCTCCAAGATATCTACTGACTTAAATACTAACAAGACTCCAAGAACTAGTAAAGGTATTGATACAAATGCTCCAGGAAAAATATTGAGGAAACTCTTAAGCCCATTTATAATTTTGTCGAGTACCTGTATACAAAATGGCGAACACAATACATAGCCTGTATGTCTAAATACCTCTGCTCTTGCTTTATCCCCCTCAAGAAAGATCATTCTTCTGAAGATAGCAAATTACACTTCAGATGGAAAGGGGTCGAAAAACCTCTAAGGAAATATTATAAA
>CAYPGT010000069.1:0-10261 GCA_964410425.1 uncultured Gammaproteobacteria bacterium | reverse complement strand
ACATGAAAAGACTCATACGCAAATACAGCTTACCTGGATTAAAAAAATGGCTACTCGTAATTAGTTTAGGGATATTTATAATCAGTTTTGGAATTCTGCTCATCGTTAAAGCTCATCCTGTAACCCTTATTGCTCAAGGTACTTGGAATGTTCTTTCTTTCATTGCTGATAATGTACCACCTGTAGTAAGCGGCATAGTCGCAATTGTGATCGGGGTTATTCTTTTACTGTTTAGTTTTTTCAGAGCAAGCAAACGTGTACTTAGTATAGTTGCGCCTGATGAACGTTCTCTATTCGAAACTCTCGACAGAGCGCATATGGAGAATAAGGGTATTAAGATCGTTGCCATTGGTGGTGGCACTGGACTCTCTAATATGCTTAAGGGCATTAAAGCTTATACCAGTAACACTACAGCGATAGTTACAGTAGCTGATGATGGTGGCAGCAGTGGTCGCTTGCGCAAGTCGATGGACATAGTGCCTCCTGGTGATATTCGTAACTGCATAGCAGCTCTATCACATGATGATGAAGTTATCACACAACTCTTTCAATACCGCTTTGATAGTGAGGCTCCGCAAGACCTGCAGCATCATAGCTTTGGTAATTTATTTCTTACTGCACTCGTAGAACTCGGTGGTAGCCGTAATATGGCAGATGCTGTGAAACAAGCTTGTGCCATCCTGAAAGCTAGAGGTAATGTACTTCCTATCAGTAACGAAGCAATGCATTTGATCGCAGAGATGGAAGATGGCAGAATTATAGAAGGCGAATCTAGTATCCCTGAAGCTAATGGTAAGATCCGTAAACTCTCCTGCAAAGAACCACGCCCAGCAATTCTTCCTGATGTAATCACAGCAGTCAGCGAAGCTGAGATCATTATCATTGGACCTGGAAGCCTTTATACATCTATCATTCCTAATCTACTGGTTCCTGAATTGGTTAAGGCTATAGCCAAATCCAAAGCTCCTAAGATTTATGTTTGTAACGTGATGACTCAACCTGGAGAGACCTCTGGCTATAGCGTTGGAGATCACATCAAATCCATTCTTAAGCACACTGAAGAATATATTAAGCCAGGTCAAAAATTAATAGACTTCGTAATCGTAAACAATACAACCCCTCACCACAAACAATTAGAAAAGTATAAAGCTGACAATCAATTCCCTGTAGAGATAGACTACGGTGAAATCAAGAGCCTAGATATCAGGATTAGACCAACTAATCTTTTACAGAAGGGTAATCTCGTACGTCACAATCCCTATAAGCTTGCCAAGGCTATCATTCAGATTTATCAAGAAGAGCTCAAGAACAAATACAGAGAAAGTAAGAAGCTTGAGAAGATAGTTGGAGTATAGTTTCGTCATCACGAGGAGCGCGAAGCGCGACGTCGTGATCCAGTCTGAGCATAAATACTATGACTGGATTGCGACGTCACTCACTTCGTTCGTTCCTCGCAATGACAACTAACATGCTAAAATTATTTTCCATGTCTAAGAACAAAAAAATAGCTCTAATCCCCGGTGATGGTATAGGTCCTGAGATAACTCAAGAGACCATTAAAGTACTCAAGCTACTAGTACCAAGCTTTGAATATATAGAACTAGATCTAGGTGGAGTAGCTATCGACAAGACTGGTTCACCATTCCCAGATGAGACTAGGACTAAGGTTAAACAAGTAGATGCTGTACTTATGGCAGCTATTGGTGGACCTAAGTACGATCCTCTGCCTCGCGAGAAGCGCCCAGAGACTGGCTTACTCGGACTACGTAAAGAATTACAGACTTTCGCTAACATCAGACCAGCAATAGTGTTTGATTCGCTGGCACATCTCTCTAGTCTTAAAGAAGAGATAGTAGCTGGCACAGATCTAGTGGTAGTAAGAGAACTGACTGGTGGTATTTATTTTGGTAAGCCAAGTTCTAACGATGGCGAGACTGGTATCAATACCATGATCTACACCAAACCCGAAGTAAAACGCATTGCGCATGTCGCGTTCAAACTTGCTCAGAAACGCAGTAAGAGATTATGCTCAGTAGACAAGGCTAATGTTTTAGATGTATCACAGCTCTGGAGAGATGTTGTCATCGAAGTATCCAAGGAATATCCAGACGTGGAACTTAGCCACATGTATGTTGATAATGCAGCAATGCAATTAATTAAGAACCCTAAACAATTTGACGTCATAGTTACTGGTAATTTATTTGGAGATATACTCTCCGACGAGGCTAGTATGCTCACTGGCAGCATCGGCTTACTTCCAAGCGCTTCACTTGGAGACGGTTCGCTACCTGGATTATACGAACCAGTACACGGTTCAGCTCCAGACATAGCTGGCAAGGGACTAGCCAATCCAATGGCCATGATGCTTTCAGCTGTGATGATGCTTAGATATAGTTTTGATATGCAACGCGAAGCAGATATACTAGAGAACTCTATCAAGGCAGTGTTAGCTGAAGGTATTAGGACTGCTGACCTGGGTGGCACAGCGAAGACTAAGGATATCGGCGCTGCAGTAATGGCTAAGGTAGAAGCTGCATTAGCCAAGGTATAAGGTTAGAATTATCCCTCATGCCCAAATCTTCAACGCTTAAGATCTGCTCCTGGAACGTCAACGGCATTCGCGCTGTGGCAAAGAAGGGCTTTCATGATTGGCTGCAAGCATCACAGTTTGATATCGTATGTTTACAAGAGACCAAGGCACAAGCAGAACAACTTGATGCAAGCTTAAGAACTATTGAAGGATATCCTTTCGTTGAATTTAATAGTGCGGAACGTAAGGGCTATAGTGGCGTTGCAAATTTAATACAAGCAGATGCCGTGCCAGTAAAATATAACAAAGGTTTCGAGCTGGAGCGTTTTCAATCGACTCCTACAGAGATAGCAGAAATTATCGCAGGCAAATCTACAACCGAGATAAAATACTCAAGCAAAAAACTTAGCATCGCGAAACTAAAAGAACAAATTAATAACTTTAACAACGAAGGCAGAGTCATAGAAAGCTGTCATAGACTGAATGGTACAGATTACACTCTATTCAACATCTACTTCCCTAACGGTGGCGCAAGCACAGAGAGATTAAAATTCAAACTAGAATTTTATGAAGCATTGTTAGTTTATTTAGAAGAAACTCTCAAACAAAACCCTAATATTATTATCACGGGTGATTATAATACCGCACACCACGACATCGACCTAGCTAGACCTAAAGAAAATCTCAACACCTCTGGATTTATGCCAATTGAAAGAGTCTATCTTGATAGACTCGAAGCCCTAGGTTTTCACGATACTTACAGATACCTACACCCGAACAAACACGATGCTTATACTTGGTGGAGTTTTAGAACTGCAGCTCGCGGAAGAAACATTGGCTGGAGAATAGATTATTTTTATATCAGCCAAACTCTATTGACTAAACTTAAAGCTGCTGAGATTCATGCGGATATAACCGGGTCTGATCATTGTCCGATATCTATAGAACTAAAGATATAAGCCAAATATACAAATACGAATTGTTCCTTCGGTGAAACGAGCTTCGTAAATTGTTTATTATTAGAACCTTTACAAGCATCAGTTTTAAGCTTATACTTCATATGTTATGAAAAAATCAATCATTATAGCGTTATTAGCGATCTTCACTGCCGGACCAGTATTAGCTGACGGTTCATATAGATCAGAACCTAAGTCTAAGCACAATTGCAAACTATGCAGTGGCGTTAAAAACTCTGGAGTAGTTAAAGGTTTGAAATGGATAATTAAGCTTCCTTTCAGAGTTGTGACTGCAACTGGTTACGGTTTATATGAATTAGTTGCTGATCAAGATTTTGACGGCTTCGTTGATGGCTACAAGCTAATCAAGTAATTAAACTAATTAGTCAGGTATAGTGGCCAATTATATTGGTCGGTGGTTGTCTTTGTATGCTGGTATTGAGGTGATTGATATTGGCGGGCAAAGACAACTTTTTACCTTATGAGCGTTTTGATCAATCCCCATTATGGGAGGTTCATCGTGACTACTTTCGCACTGTTGGTATTAAAGCCTGGCAAAAGGGTCATATTCCTTATTCTGGTATTTCCAACTTTACAGAAGCTTACAAGAAAGCTAGGTTATTAGTTTCTAATCTCAATATTTCTAAACCGCCAGGACTTATTAAAGTTCTAGAGGTAGGAGCTGGCTATGGCGAGTTTGCCAAAAATTTTCTCAGTGCCTTGCAAGAGATCTGCCGCGTAGAGAACTTAGATTATTATTCCAGACTTGAGTATCACCTCAGTGATTTCTCGCAAACTACTTTAGATGAACTTAAGAGCTCAGGACGCTTAGACGAATTTCAAGATCGTATTCATTATCTAGTGTTCGATGCTTTGGATAAATATTCTGCACTGGAGAAATCATCTTATGATATTTTATTTGCTAATTATTTACTGGATCAATTCCCTGCCAGGATTTTTGCACAAACAAACAGAGGCTACTTAGAAAAATATATCAGCATAGAAGATCCTCAAACTTATAAAGAGAAACAAGATAGGGCAAACTTCGGTTTCGGCAAGAGTCGCTGGATCAAAAGTCTCAAGAAGCTCGTAGAATTCAGAGCCGTGGATCTAGAAAAAGAAATCCCTCTGGCTGATTTAGAGATACTGGAGAATTGTTTCAGGCAAGACAAATCTAGTACTGTGGTTTATTCATATGGATCATTAGCAGCTGTGAAGAATTTTATGCAATTGATTAAGCCTACAGGGATCATTGTTTGTTCTGATTTTAACGCTGCCACTAAGCCTGGTGTAGATCAATTTGAGCCCTGCTATTACGGTAATTCACTGGCTCAGGCTGTAAACTTTGAGTTTATTTATAAATATTTCAGTCAAGCAGGTTCACTAAGTGAGGCACGTAAACTAGATCATCTTCAACAGGCTAAGCTGGGTCATCAAATTGCTCTTATCTATGAAGATCCTATCAAACCTCTTCATACATTGATTCTCACCAGACCTGACTTCCCTCATCCTCTGGAACTTGGGGAAATTTACCAAGCTGTTTATCATCAAAACTGGTTTATCAGATTATTGTATAGATTCTTAGTTGAACTACAGTTGGGTTGTTATATCCTGGCTGTCTTTATTATCAGTTTCATTATTTGGAGCTTGGTCACAGACGCATTTTAATAACCATCTCTTAAATTTCTCTGGCTCATCTTCCATAAGGGCATGTCCTGACCACTTAAAAAGTTCAAACTCTGAATTCATCGTCAAAAGATGCAAACGATAGACCAAATAAGCTGGAGCAACCATATCAAAACGCCCGGCAGCGAAATAAACTCTAGACTTCAATCTAGGAACCTTTTTGAAGCTATTCCAACTCTTCACATGCTTATAAATTTCTTGCAGCACATGAGCATTAGTCATGATCGAAGATTTATATCTAGGTCTAAGTGACGTAGTTTGAAAGAAGTCGAGATTCTTTTGAATTATTTCAAGTGGCTTACCTAGTAAAACTTTTAAGAAGGTACTAATTGGAAAAATTAATTTAGGTGGCAATCCCACTAGGATTAATTTATCCACCATCTCTGGATGTTGCTCAGCAAGATTCACAGCAACCAATCCACCAAAGCTATGAGTAACGATACTAATTCTTCTTTTATCCAAAATTCCTAAATGATCTAAGGTCTCTCTTACGTCTTGGATATGAGAATCTATGTCTATCTTCATATGAGCTTTAGGTTGAGACATAACGCGTGTCTCACCGTGACCCCTCAGATCAACAGACAAACAATAAAAACCCTTAGCTGAAACTATATTAAGCTCATTAAGCCAAACACTAGCATCGCTAGCGCTGCCATGAATAAACAGCACTACCGGATCAGTCCGTCTCCCCTTTTCGTAGTAATTGAGGATCATAGTTCCTTTATAATATACCCAAGTACTTTACTGCATATAGCCTAGTCTATCGGGACTAGGTGTTGAGTTGCCTAGTACTAGCAAGCAGGGTAAATGATTGGTGAGTCCACGAACATTGGAGGGCATGTGGATAATAAAAAATAATATATGAGCGATACTAGAGTTAGAAGCACTGATGAAACTCTAGGCCTAGAAATCAATAAATCTAGGTTCGTATATCTTGACGACCTGATTCCCTGGTTTAAGGATGATTACAAACTTTACGAACTTATTAATAATTTTTGGGGACTTGAAAGTAAGAGTCGCTTAATTGCCGTAAGCAAGGAAATCAAAGATCAATCTTGGAAGGGCTTGGTCTCTGAATGGGATTCTAACACCAGATTAAATGGACAATTTAGAATCAACAAGGATCTAATCGAAGGTTTACTAAAACTCTCTCTAGGAACGAAAAATCAAGAGTTTAAGTTGAAAGAATTAACACAACTTGAGTTATCAATATTTGAAAACTTCTTTGTTGAATTAGAAAATTTTTGGAAGGACTATTGGCGTGTAGGCGTACCGAATGCACAAGGAACTTTCGTGTATCTTATCTGGGTGATAGAACTCGATAATCATGAAATAGGTTCTCTGGCGATAGGTGTGCCTCCCGGAATAGTACCCAAGCATTTTGGTTTAACGAGCAAACTAGCTACATATGATTTTCGAGATATTGCGGCCAGTTTAGAAATCTCAGTACCTCTGGATCTAAGTGTCGGTAAAAGTCGTCTAAAAATAAGTGATATTAGAGCACTTGAACCGGGTGATCTGGTAGTACTCGAAAACAGCAGTCTTGATCATATTATCTGGACCAAAAACGAATTTGAAAAATTACACATAAATATTGCAATTCCCGGGAAAGATAATTCTAAATTTGCGTCTATGTATTATGATGGACTAGAGATGGCAAATATGGCTGAAGAAAATACCAATGAAGACATGCTAACTGATTTGCCAGTAGAGCTTACTGCTCAGTTCAAATCAGTGCAAATGCCGTTGCAAAAAATTATTGAACTTGAGTCTGGTGGCATACTGCCGCTTGGCTTACTTATGGACTCACAACTTACTTTAGTCGCACCCGGAGATAGACCAATAGCCTCAGGTAACCTAGTCATAGTGGGTAATCAGTTTGGTATCAGAATCAATAAGACCAACCTTAAAGGACACTACCCTAAAGCTAAACTTTCTAGCCAAGCGATAGACGATGCAAGGTCTAATCCACAGGCTATGCAACAAATTCCAAGGTCTGGTGCTAGACCAACTCAAGTTAGACCTGAATCTCTGCCACAGTTTGACAATCTTGCTCATGACAACTTAGATCAAGAGCTAGAGGATATCGGCATCGACCCTAAAGAGCTTGATGAACTAGAAGATTTATACTAAACCTATCCCCAATAATTAATCAGAGGACAGCTAATAATTTACTATATTAAGCCGCGCGCAGCGCAAACGCCGCGAAGCGGCGTAACTCCATTTAAGCATCATTATAGCTTTCTTAAAAAACCCTCTAACATTGAGCGTTATGCATTAAACCCTTATAATTACTAGTATTGAAGCAATTCTTGCCCAAGCTTGCTATTATCGTCGTGCTTACAATCGTAAGCTCAGCTTGCGTTAGCAGATTTATAAATCATTCTCATCTCAAACCTTTAAATATTGGTTTTTATAAAAACGAATCTAACTTGGTTACAAAATTAATCAAGAAATATGGACCTAAGCAAACTCTTATATCTAATTTAGACGAAACCAAAATAGTCCAATCATTAATAGATGGTTCTTTGGATCTATTCATTGGTAATTTAAGTATCCCTCAGGAATATTCTCATGTCATAGAATCAGAACTAATTGCTAAGGATGCGTTGCTCATAGTTATTAATAAAACCAACCCCGTTAACAATATTTCCAAAGCCGAACTTAGAAAAATATTTTCAAGGGAGCTTACGAATTGGCAAGCGCTTCATGGTAAGAACGAGCCTATACTCGTAGTAGACAGAGAGGCTACAAGCATAGAAAGACAAACTGTTTATCAGGAATTGTTTGAAGATGGTGGACAAGTCTCTTCTAGTAATATCATGGTTAATAGTGTCAATGAGATCAAATCAACCATAGTTAAATTCCCCAATGCCGTATCTTATGTCAGCTTCTCTGACCTCGATCCTAGTCTCAAAGCAGTTCACATCGATAACATTCCTGCTAACCGCGAGAATATTAGTGAAGGTTATTTTCCTCTCACTAGAGAGATCAAAATTTACTATAATCCAGAAAAACTTAAAGCTAATAAAAAGCATGAGAGTCTTATAGAATTACTCCATTTCATTTACAGTAAAGGACAAGCAAGCATTGCCCACACTGGCTACATGCCACTAACTTCAGCAGAAATCGAGTTAATCCAACTCAAGACTAATCCTATTAATATCGGAGTGGCAGTGTCACTAGAAGAGCCTTATACAGACCTAGGTAGATCCATAGTCAATGCTGCTAAACTAGCAGTAGAAGAGTCTAATCTCAAGGGTAATATTGGAGGGAGACCACTAGCCTTAATCGTCTGCAACGACAAAGCCAATATCAAAGACGCTATTAGTTGTGCTAATAAATTTACTAAAGCCAAAGTTGCAGGAGTAATCGGACACTTAACTTCTCAAGCTTCTATAGAGGCATCTAAGATTTATGCTGAACATCAGATAGCACAAATCTCCCCAGCTTCAACGCATCCTTGGTTTACAGAGAGACCAGGAGCGAGAGGTTACGTATTCCGCACTGCTGGCAGAGATGATTTGCAAGCCCAACTCATTAGTGACCTCATTATGGCTTTGCATAAACCACATCCCATTAGAGTAACTATATTTAATAATGGTACTATCTATGGATCAACTCTATCAACGCTTGTAGAGAATGAACTCAGTAAGACAGATGCAGTAAAAATTGTAGGTAATAAATCATTAGTACAAGATGCTTCTCAATACCACAAAGAGGTATCAAGTCTTGATTGTGATGTACTTGTATTTATTGGTGAATATGGTGATGCTGCACAGATAGTCAAGGAACTAGCTCTCAATGCCAAACAAAACATCACCTTCATTGGTGCTGATGGCATATTCAGTCAAAGCTATATTGATTCAGCTGGCTTAAGAGCTGAAGGAACCTATGTTACTGGCAGTACTTTAGATAGCAGCAAAGAAATCATAGATATATTCACCAAGAATTTCAAGGATAGATTTAAGACTAATGCGTCACCGTTTGCCATGAATAGTTACGATTCCACTAACATATTAATAGAAGCTATCAAAGCCGCTCAGGAACATGGCACTGCTATTAATGAAGAGCTTGCTAAAACTCACTACCAGGGTGTTACAGGATTAATCAGTTTCAACTCTATCGGCGACACCATTCAACCAAGGATGTCTATCTATAAAGTATCCAATGGTGAGTTTGTGAAACATGACAAGTTTGCCTATAGTGAAAATAGGTAAATGGAGTAAAGTAAACGAGAAGTGATAGTAGAAACTTTTAAATACTGCTTCCACTCATTCTTATGTCCACGTTACATCAAGAAGCTCGGATTACTCTCAGACCTTATCGGTATAGAGTCGCGCTATTCACGCTGTAAGCAAGCTTGGCAGCCGCACCTGGATAATTCTAAACGTGTAATTTTGGAAGCGGCTCAGGGACTAAAGAAACACGATAGCGTAATTATATTTGGAGCCGGTTCATTACATGACGTACCTTTGAAGGAGTTAAGTGAAATATTCACTGAAGTACATTTGGTTGATATATTTTTCTTGCAAGGTACTATTAATGAGATCAAGCGTTATCACAATGTGGACTTTCATGAAATAGACATTACTGGAGTTTTGAAGAAAACATATGAAGCCTGCTCAAAAACTACGATTGCAAATGAACTTGAGACACTTTCCTCTAGTATACCTAAGCATTTTATAAATGATGAGTTTGATCTGGTGATTAGCCTCAATCTACTTTCACAATTACCCATGGCTATTAAAAACTATTTTGAGAAGAAAGCTCCATTGAGCATAGAACCTTCAGCATTGAGCAATTTCAACACAAGTATCATAAAGAATCACCTGAGCTATCTTAAGTCTTTTGCTTCAAAAGGGTCTAAGCTTCTATTAATTAGTGACACCGAGAAGATGGTCTATGATAAAAATACTGAGCTCAAAGCTTGTGAATCCAGCTTAGAAGGACTAGACGAGAGCATATTTCAAGGATGGGAGGCTATAGATGAATGGACTTGGGACTTAGCACCCACTGGGGAGCTAGATAGTAAATACGCCTTGCAATTGAAGATAAAAGTGTTTAGAATATAACGCTGAATAAGAAA
>CAYPGT010000068.1:0-10337 GCA_964410425.1 uncultured Gammaproteobacteria bacterium | reverse complement strand
AAAGCCGTTTTTATCTACGTTTTTCATTGTTATGCGGCTTTTTTGCCTGTACTTGGAAATTGACTATTTGCAACTGATTTCAGCTGTTGCATATTGTGAGATAGTGGTTTGGATATTTGTAAGGTTAAACTATCTTTTGACATCTTCAAAATTTTGAAACCAAAAATTCTTTTATCAGGAAGCATAAGCTTAAGAACAGATTTCTGTTTAATAGGTTCTGTTAATGTAAAACCTATATCAAACCAAGGCTTTCCTTTGATTGCATGCAATGATTCGTCTGAATCATGTTTTAAAGTTATTAATGGTTGATAACTTTGAGTAGGTAAAACTCTTACATTACAAGATTCATTATTAGGATTAGGCTTAAAGTATAGTCCAAACAAGTGTCTGACTAAAGGTGGATTGGAAAAGGAAAAATTTAATCTTAGCTCTTCATTAATCAGTGGAAACTCTTGGACAGTAAGTTCTTGGGGAATATTCAGAGTTATATTTTTGTCAGTTAACTTAGATATTTTAAACCTGAAAAGCATTCCCTCAGCTAATTTTATACTTACACTTGTTTGATTGTGTACTGCATTTGGTATTACGAAAGAGGTATCTTTACCAGGTTCTACTCTTGCCTCTATGGGTCCTGACAGTGTTTTCCTATAGCAAGTTACTTGTGGTATGTGTTTAGTACTAGAGCAAGTTTTTACTTTTAACCTTACAGCTCCTTTGTCAAGAGCTTGAATAGTGACTAAGAGAAAATCATTAGAATTGAATGGACTGGTTAAGGGAACTTTAAATTGTAATTTGCTATTTTCTAAAGCAAATGCTTGTTCTACTTCTTGTAACTCTATAACTGGGGCGTGAAGATCAAACTTAGCTTCAGGTATTACTCGACTTTCTGCCTTACCACTAAGAATCCATGCAGGCTGTTTTCTTTTTGCAGCAGTTCCTGAATTTGTAGCCGGCTTCTCCCCAAAGATTTTAAAGCCATTGCTATCTACCTTGTCAGCCATAAACCCTACAACTCCCTTTAAGCTCAATTATATAACAGATACTATTAAAATTAAGCAGCTCTGCGTTCATTGGTATCTTCCACTGTAGGTTGATGTAATTGAAGTATTCTAGCTTTAGGGATTATTCCTGGTGTAGCACTAATCTCCTGTCCATTTATTATACGAGCGCCTATTACATCTTCTATGGCTTTACATGCGCCTAAAGCAGCTTCTCTTGTTTGACTCATGTCGGGCAACAGGTTTGGAGGAACGCCCCTTCGTGCCAAAGTTAATTGGGCTTCAGCGGTAAGTGATGGTAAACGATCTAATTTGCTTCGAATTTCTTTAGTTGAACCTGTTTGTAATGCCCTGTTTAACATAGCCTGAGTAATGCCAGTAAGAACAGAGTCTCTTGTTGTCTCTTCGATTTTAAAAATATTTGACAACTCTCCAGCAAAACCCTGATTACCACTATATTCAATTGATCTCAGTGATAATCTCAGCAGGTCGGCTTTAGTCTTTATTGCTAATTGATCTAAAATTTTTAAGAGCCTGTCTTTAACTAAAGTGTAATGATCAGAGGAATAAGCATCCAATTGTGACGGGCTCTTCCCTACACGTGCCCACAAACGAGCTGGATCTCCACTACTAATACTCACCACACTTTAATTGTACACCTTTTATATAATCACTAAAAGGCTTGTTAATTACCTATAATTTTAGAATCCTGTTATTATATTATCTGAGATTGAAATAATGAGTTCTTTGATTAATAGACTATTAGTAACTCCAGCCCTGGCTTCAGGAGTATTTTTAGCTGGAGCGGCCGATGCAGGTCAGCCAGCAAAACCACTGCCCATACATTTACGTCCTAATTTAGTTAAACCTTCACCTGATTTTTCATCTAAACTTCAAGGTAATGAGCCACGAAGCTTAGCATCGCCAGTACGTCTTGTCGCTGGTCAATGGAGACCGACTATGCCGGTTGGATTCGAGTCCATCAGTCCTGATGCTTCAGAACAAGCTGAGCTAGAGAAGGAATTCGTAAAAGAAGTGATGAGTGCTTGTGATGATGGTGTGATTAATCAAGCTCAGCTTAGTGCTATAGGTACTGTTAATGCAGAGCAAGGTTTAGAGCAAGCTAAGGCTCTGTTGGAGCAAGCAAGAAAGCTTGATACTGCACTGAAGCTCTTATACTTACGTGCTGAACCTGGTTTCAGAGATATACAAATGGATAAAGCTAAGAATAGTTTTTCTCTAGATCCGGAAATTACCTTGAAAAAGGTACGTGAACTTTTACTTAAGCATAAAGACCCTAAAACCGTAGATGCATAATTTTCATTTTAATAAATAACTTAGTTAAGCCGCAGGTCGAAGTTCAGCAGATGCAATTGCACCGAACTGGTTTGTTAAAACTTTGCCATGTTCTGGATGTGATCGTTCATAGTTCACAACAGCGGTGTTAAGTCTTACTAGCTGTTCTGTCATTGCTTCGATTATTGATTTTTGTAGGGTACTTTGATCAGGATTTTTAGTGGGTTTGACCTGCAGTGAGGCTGCTCTTGCTCCAGCAAATAAGATGGGAAGTTTATCCTTTTCAAATAGAATGCGAGCATCTTTATCTTTAGACTGAAGTTCGTGCATTGAAGCTTTGAGGTTTTGATGAATTTTAGCGTATCTATTTGGATTATTAGCAGATTTCATAAGTTCTAAAAGCTCACTTACCTTAGTTGCTTTATCAAAAGTGACTAAGGTATAAAGAGCAGCTAGGTCATTTGGATCTGGCTCAGCAAAATTTATTTTTTTAAGAGCCAGCTTATATATGGTCTCACGATGCCTTATAAAATACTCAAGCTGATTTTCTTTTACCATGGTTCTTAAATGTGGAGTAGCATCAATTTCACTACCAAGTTTGTGGCCTTTAAGATAGTCTTCAAAGCTTTGTTCTGAGCCAGTGTTTTGGTATCCTTGTGCTCCCTTGTAAACCATGTCAGCAAACTTATTTGATAGCTCAGCTTCTAGATATCCCATCTCTCTAGCTGTCGCTCTAGCCAAAGAATGTGCAATAAATCTCATATGATCGGGGTTTATAGGCATTGCTGCTTCTTTAGGTAAGCCAGCATTTGCTGTTACCGCAACTCCGGTTAATAGAGCACGAAATAAATTACTCAAATAATTGAGAGAAACATTCACATTGATCAGTATAACATTGTAGTTCTTAATTTACTTATATCTAGTAAGGGCTTATACACCCAGCACTGAGGCTACTGGTTTACCAGTGTATTCCATAATGATTAATTCTAATAATGGATGGCGATGCATTTTGTCATCTACGAATCTATGTATCTCTGACTTAACATCCTTCTCAAGTTTATCTATTTCAAGTTTCTCTGTTTTTTTCTTCTCTGCAGAACCATGTGGGTTATGCGGGCTTCTATCTAAAGCTTCTGCGGCGATTTGTTTAATCTTATGATGGAAAGCATCCTTAATATTATTAGCATCAAGATTCTTACCATTAAGCTTCATATCAGTGAAGGTAGCTTCCTTAGGAGATAGTACTATACCGCGCGAGTAAACCTTAATCTCTCCGAGTACCTCACCGTAAGCATTTATGGTCATTACTACTGAGACTAATCCTTCTGACGCTATCATGCGACGCTCTAACATTATCGCTGTATCTAGCTCTCCGACATTGGCATTGTCCACCATGATGATACCAGCTTCTACTTTATCTACTACCTTGCACTTGCCACCTTGCATTTCTAGTACATCACCGTTATCCATTAATAAAATCTTCTCAGGATCTACACCGCAATCTACACCGGTCTCACCGTGCTTCACTAGCATACGGTACTCACCATGACATGGCATGAAATACTCTGGCTGAGCTAGGTTTAGCATCATCTTCTGCTCTTCGCGGCTGGCGTGACCTGATACGTGAACTGATTGACCAGCTCCGTAGATCACTTCTGCACCTTGCTTATAGAGCATGTTGATTAAATTGTTTACAGATTTCTCGTTGCCTGGGATTGGCGATGCACTGATAATCACTGTGTCACCGGGTTGTAGTTTGAGATACTTATGTTCGCAACGCGCGATCCTAGATAAGGCTGCAAACTCCTCTCCCTGAGAACCAGTAGTAAGTATGACTAACTGATCAGGTGGAATTCTATGTATGTCTTCTTGCTTCACCACAAAATCATCTGGAATAGAAATAAACCCAAGCTCTTTAGAAATAGCTGCAAGGTTAATCATCGATCTACCGAAGAGAGAAAGTTTCTTACCAGCCTTAAAAGTAAGTTCCATGATTAGTTTAATTCTATGTACTTGGCTTGCAAAGGTAGTGATGTAACAGTGGCGCTTAGAACTGTTGATGATCTCTTGTAGCTTAGGAATCACAGCACGCTCTGAAGGAGTATAGCCGTACTTCTCAGCGTTAGTGCTATCGCTAATGAGCAGAGTCACACCTTCTTCACCAGCTTCTGCTAAGCTTGCCATATCAAAAAACTTACCATCGATAGGACTATGATCAAACTTAAAATCACCAGTGTGAATCACTCTGCCTGCTGGGGTATCGATAATGAGCGAGAAGCTATCAGCGATACTGTGATTATTTCTGATATAAGTTATGGCGAAGCTGTTGCCAACAAATATAGTTTCTTTTTCTTTGGTGAGTTTAGTGTTTTGTCCAGTGATGTCTCCGTCTATAAACTTAGACTTAAGTAACGCCAAAGCTAAACTAGGAGCGTAAATGATAGGAATCTCTACTTCTTTAAGTATAGGTACTACGCCGCCAATATGGTCTTCATGACCATGAGTGATGATCATAGCTTTGATGCGATGTTTGTTTTCGATGATGTAGTTAAGTTTAGGTAGAACTATATCTACGCCGATCATGTCCACAGTCGGGAAGGCTAAGCCAGCATCGATAAGAATCAAATCATCGCCACACTCATAGACCCAAGTATTTTTGCCGATCTCATAGAGTCCACCTAAAGCAATAATCTTCAGGGTTTTATCGGGGTCAAATTTGATCTTAGTATTTTTTGCTATTTTGGGCATGGTGAAAACTTCTGCAGATGGTTCCTGTAAACAATTTCAATGTGGTTTAACTCAGGAAGGAAAGCTTGAAAACTTTTATTTACTGTTACCTAAACTCTAAACTAAAGTTGATGAATTTACAACGGAGTTTATAATGTTTTTCAGTTTCAGTCTCTGTTCATCCGACAGTGGAACCAAGGGTTCTCTTAGCTGACTGGAACATAGTTTCATTATACCCAAAGCTTCCTTGATACACGTCGGATTGGGCTCAATAAACAGGATATCGAATAAAGGGAAGATTTCTTGGTGTATTTTCAGGGCTTTAGCTTGATTACCAGCCTTAAACTCCTTAACCATAGCTTGCATTTCATTACCTACTAGGTGTGAAGCTACTGAGATGACCCCGTCAGCACCTACAGCGAGCATCGGTAGCGTGAGGCTATCGTCACCACAATAGATGGCAAACTCATCGGCATTAAGCTTAAGGCGTAACCTAGTGATGATATCGAGATTCGCACTAGCTTCTTTGAGAGAGCAGATATTTGGATATGTCTCAACTAAGTCAAGAATAGTTTCAGCTGTAAGAGCAATGTTAGTTCGCGATGGTACGTTGTAAAGAATAATAGGAAGTGAAGTCGCCTGAGCGATAAGTGAATAGTGCTCCTTGAGACCTTTTTGGTTAGGTTTGTTGTAATAAGGTGTGACTATGAGTAAACCATCAGCACCAAGCTTTTCAGCTGCCTGACTCATTTTGATAGAGGTCTGTGTGGAGTTAGAACCAGCTCCGAAAATAATTTTAGTTTTAACACCGAGCTTTTTAATTTGTGCTTGAACATGCTTGAGCAACTCTATCTCTTCATCGTGAGTTATAGTTGGACTCTCACCAGTAGTGCCAGCGATAATAATTGCATCGGAACCGTTCTTCACTAAATGCTCGATCAATCTATTAACTGCTGGGTAATCTATTTCATGTTTGTTAGACTCCTTGAAAGGAGTAACCATGGCAGTGATAATTGGACCGAAGTGAGGGTTCATTGGACTTGATATTAGCAAATTTGTATTTCGCCCGAAGGGCAAAATACATATTAATGCTGAAAATGCATTGTAAAGCCTAGTTTAGATGTGCTTACGCAGTTAATATTATCTATAATGCCCGAGAGGTAAAATACATATTAGGAAAATTAGCCTTGATTTACCTATGTTTTTGATGCCCTATAGTAATACTATAGGGTTTTGGTAATCTAGCCTGCCCGAAGGGCGAAATACATGATAAAAATAAAAATCCTTGCTATTATTATTTAGATGTCAAGGATTGAAACTTATCAGCTTGCTGCGAATAATGTAGCTAAAGCAATTCGCACTAAATGTTTGGGATTAGTTGGAGAGCAGCCTGGGGTTTATAAAACTTGCCGTGATTATGAAAATTTTGGTGAAGCAGCAGATAGCAAATCAGAAACTATATCTCTAATTAAACGTTTATTTTTAGTGCCAGAAACTGCAGATAGTGGGCAACCTCAATTATATTTGCCAAGTGCATACCTTGTTAGAGGCTTAATTAACCGTTTACTCTTTGGCAAAGCCTATTTGTTTTTAAAGATGATACTAAATAATATAGATTCAGCTTCTGAATTTACGGTGGAACATAAGCCACTTGATGGTAGTGAAGTTAAATTTGGTGTTGGACGCCAGCCAGTTTCATTATCTCCTGCTCATGCTTTTGAATGCTCAATGTATGATTCTGCTTCAAGCAGTTTGAAAAAAATTAATATCTTAGTTCAACCGCTAAGTATTGAGTCGAATAAATATCAAATTGGCATTAATAATATAATTCAATTTAACGAAGCTGATAATGGTCTTAAAGAGGTTTCTCCAACAGTGATAGAAGCCACTCCTGGAGCTAAAGCTGCAATCTTAGCTATGCTCCATAAAGCTTGTCCCGATCTTAGCTTTTAACTCTAGCTTCTATCTCTACTAACTTTTCTCCAATCCTCACAGCATTAAGCGCAGCACCGATACGTAGGTTGTCAGAGACTAACCAGAAGTTTATGGAATTCGGTTGGCTCTCATCATAACGTAGACGTCCGACGTAGACCGGATCACGCCCAGAGACCCAGGCTGGCATTGGGTAGGTCTTAGTAGCAGGATTGTCCATAATCTCTAGAGAAGTGGTTTGATTCCATATGGATTTAATCTCTTCCAAACTAATCTTGTTTTCAAATTCTACGTTTACAGATTCAGAATGTGATATCAATACTGGCACTCTTACTGCCGTGCATGTAACTGCCAAATCCGGTCTATGAAGCATTTTGCGGCTCTCGTTGATCAGTTTCATCTCTTCCTTGGTATAGCCGTTATCGGTGAACATATCTATCTGTGGAATCAGATTGAATGCAATCGGATGCGCAAAGGCTTGATAATGATGCGTGTCGATCTCCTCGCTGTCTGAACTTGCTAGTGTATAGAGTTCGTCTGGAGCGTTGGCTATGAGCTTCTTGCTTGCTGTTATTAATTCATCCATAGCTTCTTTGCCAGCACCAGAAACGCTTTGGTAAGTACTTACTACTACACGTTTAATGCCAAATTTTATATCTAAAGGTTTGAGAGCTAGTACCAGTGGTGCTGTTGAACAGTTAGGATTAGCAATGATACCTTTGTGCTTTGCCACATCTTCACCGTTGACTTCCGGTACTACTAGAGGCACATCTGCATCCATACGGAAAGCACTAGAGTTATCGATGATAATCCCACCACGTTTAATTATTTCTGGTGCAAGTTTCTTGCTGACATCAGAACCAGCAGAAGCAAACACTATATCTATGCCATCGAAAGCATCTGGGCAAGCTAACTCCACAGTATATTCTTGACCTTTAGGAGATTTAATCTTGGTACCTACTGATCTTTCGCTGGCAAGTAGTTTAAGCGTTTTACAAGGAAATTTTCTCTCCTCAATAATCTCGAGAAGTAATCTGCCGACATTACCGGTGGCGCCTAAAATTGCAACATTATACTGCTTCATAAGCTATCAATTTTAGCGTATTTGTTGGTGAGAGGTAATAGTTTAGTTCGTCATCCCGAGGAATCTGCGGTAGGCAGATGACGTCGGGATCCAGTCGTTAATATTGTGCATTAGACTGGATCGCCACGTCGCTCACTACGTTCGCTCCTCGCGATGACGGATTACGGGGGCTCGTTTACCTCTATGGTTAATTCTTGTAGAATATACTTGTGAACACTTTAGGTCAAAGAATCTTTATCCGAAGCTTAGGTCTATGTTATTTTTTGGCTTTTGCTTCGCTAATGATTCAGCTTAGAGGATTAATTAGCAGCCATGGAATTTTACCTGCCGCTCAGTTCTTAAATTTAGTATCGAATAATATTCCAGGAACAATCTTAAATAAGTTTATTCAGTTACCTTCTTTATTTTGGTTTAATGCTTCTGATAAGTTTTTGTTTGCGGCTTGTTTTCTTGGTATCGTTCTTTCACTTAATTTAATGGTTAGAAGAGATAAGAATAAATTTGACATAGTTGAGTTTGTATCTCTATTGATACTTTATTTACTCTATCTTTCATTCGTAAATGTTAGTCGAGATTTCTTGAGCTTTCAATGGGATATATTACTCTTAGAGACAGGGTTTCTTACTGCTTTGTTTGCGCTTGGTAAAACTAATGAGTTTGCGGTTAAAGTTTTCACTTGGCTCTTCAGATTTTTATTGTTCAAGCTCATGTTTATGTCTGGTTTGGTGAAGCTTTATACTCATGATCCGAACTGGGCTAATATGACAGCACTGACTTATCATTACTACACACAGCCCCTACCTAATCCTATTAGTTTCTTTGTACATCAGTTGCCGAGATGGTTTCATATGTTCAGTTGCTCATTAATGTTTATCATTGAATTGGTAATTCCGTTCTTTATCTTTGCAGGACGTTTTATGCGGCAAGTAGCTGCCTTAGCGTTTGTGGCTTTGCAATTAGTAATAATTTTTACGGGTAATTATTGCTTCTTTAATTTACTTAGTATTTTTCTCTGTATTTGGTTATTGGATGCTGCTGCTATAGAGAAGCTATTGCCAGAAAGTATCGTGATGCAGCTGCATTACCCTCAGGCTGTCTCTAATACTCAACAGATACTTAATAGGCAAATAGAGCATCAATTGATTGATCTTAATTCACTCAATCCTCGAAATGTTATTGGCAACAATATTATTCGTGGATTAATAATTACTCTAGCGTCGATAATGATTAGTCTGGATCTATTTTTCATTGTAATTCGCTCCCCAATTGATCCTCATATTGCTAACAATCTTACTCGAGCTGTGAGTCCTGTTATTAATCCTCTACTGAACTTTCATATTAATGAGCCTTATGGTCTGTTTGCTACTATGACCACAACTCGCAATGAAATAATTATTCAAGGTGCTAATGATGTACCTGGTCAATTTAGTACTAGCGAGTGGCTTGATTATGAGTTCTATTTTAAGCCTCAGGACCTTAAGACTATGCCTAAACAAGTTGCTCCATATCAGCCACGATTAGATTGGCAGATGTGGTTTGCCGCTTTGAGTACTGTAGATCAACAACCTTGGTTTGTTAATTTTTGTGTGAGGCTGCTTCAAGGAGAACCTGCTGTGCTGAGATTGCTGAAACACAATCCATATCCTGATCATCCTCCTAAATATCTTCGAGCTTTACTTTATGAATATAAATTCAATGACCTAGAGACCTATAGTAAAACTGGTGAATTTTGGTCTAGAGAGTATCGTAGAGTATATATGCCGGATATCAACTTGAAATAGTTAATCGCTTAAGTATTATAGAAACCAATTTTTAAAATACTCTTTAAGAGACCTCTTATTTCGATATAATTCTATTAGTGAAGCTCACTCCTCATGCAATTTTTCAAAGAATTATTCAAGCTAAGGCTACTGAAGCACCTGAGCTCGAAGCTGCTGATAAGGCTGAATACAATAAATTATTAGATAAAGTTTTCCAATCAAGTTATTTCCAAAATCTTGATTATTATAATCACGATGCTCATTACACGGAGTTGTGTAAAAGAGATAGAGAAAGAAATAAAATGATAGAAATCAAAGGATTAGTAAGTCTTCCTAATATTGATTCTATTAATAGAGCTTTGCATGCTGCCAGCTTAGATTTTGCTAAAGCACGTAAGGATAGTTCTGAGAGTCCTCAAGCTCAAGAGAGCATGCAAGCTGCTAAGAGTTTCTTGATGGATTTCTCACTCTTGCTTACGCACTTACTCCGGAAGGTGCTGCTTCCTGTGGTTGATGATTTTATTAAAGCCTCTCGAAAAT
>CAYPGT010000067.1:6799-10357 GCA_964410425.1 uncultured Gammaproteobacteria bacterium | reverse complement strand
TGCAAGATGGACAAATGGGTTTCTTGCACGCTAATGACATACCAGGACGTGGTTTGCTTAATGATAGATTAAGTCCAGGACAGCGATTGCTGGTGCAGATTGTCAAAGAGCCGACTGGTAATAAGGGTCCTAGAGTGAACTTGGCGATCTCTATTCCTGGTAGATATTACGTTCTCACTTCTGAGAATAAAAATATTGCTATCTCTAGAAGAATCAGTGATAACGCTGAGAGAGATAAATTAAGATCTATAACTAACTTAATGAAACCCGAAGAGCTAGGAGTGGTTATTAGAACTGAAGCTTCTGGTCGTACTCAAGAAGAGCTTGAAGAAGATTTCTTGAATATTTGGGAGAAGTGGAAGAATGTTGTAGATAGATATGACAGAACCGATGGTTGCGGTCCTATATTTAAGGAATCAGATTTCTTATACACAACTCTTCGTGATTTTTATAATAATAATATTGATGAAGTCATAGTAGCTGGCATTCAAGCCAAATACAAATGCCAAGAGCATCTTAAGTCTTGGACAGGTAGAGAAGTGAATGTTAATTTCCATGAGCAAGACCAATTATTGGTGAAGACTGATGTTATTAAGGAGTTACGTAACTGCCTTTCTAATAGGGTTAATTTACCAAGTGGTGGCTATATCATTATTCAAGGTATGGAAGCCTTGACTGCGATTGATATTAACTCTGGTAAGTTTACTAGTTCTAATACTTTACGTGAGACAGTTCGCAGAACTAATATGGAAGCTGCTGTAGAAATCGCTCGTCAAATGCGTTTGCGTAATATCGGTGGCATGATTATTATTGACTTTATTGATATGGCTGATAGAGCGGATCGTATTGCTGTGATAGAAGTTCTAGAAGCAGCTGTAAGAAACGATAAGGCTAAGCCGCAAGTAGGACAACTTTCTGATTTATGTTTAGTAGAGATTACTCGTAAACGTTCAGGACAGTCGCTCGCTGAAGTTTTTGGTAACATTTGCCAACAATGTAGTGGTAGTGGTGTCATATTTAACCTTAAAGGTGCTGATGATTCATCACATTCTCATCATGCTGGCAATCGTAGACCGCGTCCTCCGCAACATCAAGCGAGAGGTTATCAACAACGTAATGATCGTAATGACAATAGGGGTGAGAGGGATAGATCTGAGCGTAGTGATAGGCTAGATCGTCCAGAGCGCAGTGACAGACCAGAGCGTAGTGATAGACCAGAGCGTAGCAACAATCCTGCTGCTACAGGTGATAGACCAGAGCGCACTGATAGAGGTGACCGTAGACCTGGTGGTAACAGAAATAATAGACCAAATAATCGCTATGGTAATCGTGATTTCAGGGATAATAGACCTAGAAATAACAATAGACCTGGTGCTAATTTTAGACCTGGTTCTGCAGAAGCTACAGCAGAAGCTGGAACTGGAGGAGGACATGAGTCTGAAGCACCAGCAGCAGCTAATGAGTCTTTTGAGCCAGTGAACACAGCAGCTAGTGAATTGACTAAGAGCAAGTCTTTTAGTGCAACTCACATGGTGGAAGAAAGAGCATCTTTTGATAGCCCTCCAGCTTCAGCCGCAGAGTAAACTAGAAAAGCTATAATTTGATTTTATGACAGTAATCAATTACAGCCTAGAGGATATTACTAAGGCAGTTGCAGGACTAGAACCTTTAAGCTTTAAGACTATTCATGTAGCTGGTACTAATGGTAAGGGTTCAACCTGCGCTTTCTTAGAATTATTGTACTTAAACTGCCTGCCTGAGTTGAAAATTGCTAAGTATACTAGTCCTCATCTTTGGAATATTACAGAAAGATTCTCTGTGAATGGGGTCGATATTAACCTATCTGAACTTAACACTCTAAGAGCAAGATTGAATGCACAGAGTTTGATGAATGCTTTAACAGAGTTTGAGCAAGAGACCTTAATCGCACTAGAATATTTTCGTCAGCAGCAAGTGGATGTGGCTATATTAGAAGTTGGACTTGGAGGACGTTTGGATGCTACTAACGTTATTGCCTCCGAGCAACGTTTGGCAACAGCGATTACCAATATATCTTTTGATCATATGGAATATTTGGGAACTACTCTTGAAAAGATTAGATATGAGAAGGAAGGAATTAAACGAGATGGAGTGCCACATTTTGAGGGTTCAAAGTATAATACTCAACTTCCCATGTTCAATCCTAATTCTATGAATGGCTCTAATTTTCTTTTAGCTTTAGAAATTTTTGAATCGATTAATAGCTTGAAAGTTACAGATGAGATCAAAGAGAAAGTCTTAGAACAATTCCCTTTAAGACATCAGGGACGTTTGAATTATAGTGAAGCTGTCCTTATAGATGGCGCTCATAACCCTGATGGCATGCGGGTTCTTAATAGTTTTATTAGATCTCTGGGTATAGATTTTGAGCGTAAGATTTTTGTGCTGGCTTTCTTGGATAAAGATTATAAGTCGGCATTGGATGAATTGTTTGCGAATGGAGTCTTGGATCTTGATAAAGATTTAGTGATTATTACTGAAGTAGATTCTATTCGAACTACTCCAGCATTTTTACTTGATGAAGCGATAGATGCAAATAAGCTAATTATTCATGACCCCAAAGAGGCTATAGCTAAAGCTAAAGAACTCAAAGCTGAAAATGATCTAGTGGTGATTACTGGAAGTCTTAAGCTAGTCGCTTGTACTTAAATTATTTCTCTTGTTTTTTTAAATATTCTATTATTGTTTCAAGAGCACGAGAACTAGCATCAGGTTGATTCCCCCAAAGTGACAGAAGCATTGCTGAGTTCTTTGCTTCTAAAATATCTTTAATTTCTATTAAATCCCAATTTTTTCTGAAATGGCTTTCTATAGGATGATTATTTCGATGCTGAAACCATCTTTCTAGTCCATTGATTGCCCCTGTAACTAATCCCTTGGAAGTCCCCTTGCCAAATCTTTGATTTAGCCCACGTATTTCAGTTAAAAAATCTATAAACTTTTGATTAACTCTGGGTTTGATTTCAAGTAGCTTGAGTACATCAGTGAGAGAGTATGTCTCTGGTAAACCTGGTTTCTGAGGAGTAGAGGTAGCTTGAGTAGGAGCATCCACTTCTCTTGGACTTATTAATTCATCACGGGTGACTCCTAAGTGATGTGCAATACTAGTGATAGCTCTAGATAATTCTAGAATGGTTTCACCATGAGCTTCTAAGTGAGCAAAAAGCTCTTCAATTAATCTCCCTTGAGTTATTTGAAGAGCTTTAAGTTTATCATCAAGTTCTGAAGATCTTTGCCATAATAAACCCGTGGCTTGATCTCTAGATAACCTTGGTTTTAGAGTTGATTTTCTCGAAGTTGAAGCTGGACTATGATAGCCAGCCACCGACCTAACCGAATTAATAGAAGTACGTCTTACAGGTTGAGCCACATATCAATGATAACAAATTCAAAATAAACACGCTTGAAAATATTAATATGTATTAATAATTGTGGTCGCAATAAGACTGAAAACCCTGAAGTTCAAGAACTCTTAAACTAACTTAAAACCAAGTAAAGCTGAGCTAAACATGAAAATTA
>CAYPGT010000067.1:0-6699 GCA_964410425.1 uncultured Gammaproteobacteria bacterium | reverse complement strand
TGTCCTTCACGGATATGCGTTTTCTTAAGGGCTATTTGCTCTAAGAGCGAATCATCATTAGCATCAATATTCTCAAGCTTATAATGCTTAATGATTAACCCAGGATAAAGTTTCTCTATTAGTCTTAAACCTTCTCGTGCCACAAGTATATGATCATAAGCGTTATCACCTAAACAATTACACAGTGCTAATTTAAGTGCTTGATCTTCAGAATAAAACTTAGCTGGAATAATTCCTGGAGTATCTAAGAGCTTGATATTGAGTTTAGATTTCACATCTACCCATTGCTGTTGGCGAGTGACACCAGCTTTATCGGCGACCTTAGTTTTTTTACTGAGAGCTAGTGCATTAATAAGAGATGATTTACCGACATTGGGGTAACCGATAACTATAACTCGTGCTGGTCTATTGAGTATGCCCTTAGCAAGGTATTTTTTCTCTATTGGCTTAGCTGCTTTTTCTATCTCTTGGATTATTTTTTTTAGGGAGTTTCTATCTCTAGAATTAATACCAATGAATTTTTTATTAACATCAGCTAAGTCTGATTTGTTTAAGACGGTGATTATGGCTTTAGCTTTAACCCAATCTTGCAAATCCTTATGTCTACTAGCTTCTGGGATACGTGCGTCTCTTAATTCTATAACTATATCTATGATCTTGAGCTTTTCTCTAAGCTCACGCTCAGCCTTAGCTATGTGACCTGGATACCAGCTGAATTTGTTTAGCTTCCCGTCTTGCATAGCTTAAGAACTCATCGCTGGATTAAGTAAGTTAGCGATATCACTTACAGAGCTAATATTGGTTACTGGAAACCTACGATCTTGTTTCTTGACTAAGCCAGCAAGAACTTTGCCAGGACCGACTTCTAATACTTCAGAGATAGCTCCTTGATTGGGGTCTAGCAAAAATCTTACAGTATCAGTCCATTGAACAGAACCGGTCATTTGTTTTTTAAGATTAGTCTTAAGCTCTTGAGCATTAGTTACTGGCATACCAGAAATGTTCTGAATTACAGGGATAGAAGCGTTATTAAAACTACAAGCATCTATAGCTTTAGAGAACTCTTCAGAAGCAGCTTGCATTAGAGGAGAGTGGAAAGCACCGCCGACATTAAGAGGGATAACCTTTACCCTGATTGCATTAGCTTCGGCATATTTATTCACAGCTTCTGCAAGAGCTTCCATGCCAGCCTTAGTTCCAGTGGTTACTATCTGATCTGGAGCGTTGTAATTGGCTACAGAAGCGTCTTCTACTTCTCTGATAATCTCATTTACTTGAGTTTCTTCCATACCTACCATTGCAGTCATGGCACCAGAAGGAGCATTCTCCATAAGTTCTGCTCTCTTAATGACTAATTTAAGAACGTCTTCAAGGCTTAGTACGTCTGCCATATAAAGCGCAGAAAACTCTCCTAGACTATGTCCAGCGACATAATTAGGCTGGCTTAATTTACCTTGTTTGATAGCTTCTTTAATCTGTGAAGCTAGTGCGATACTAAGTGTGAGTATTGCTGGTTGAGTATAAAGTGTACGCGTTAAAGTTTCTTCTGGTCCATTAAAACTTACTTCTGATATAGAAGGTTGCTTAGAGAAGATCTCATCTGCTTTCTTGTATGTGCTAGCGATAGCTTGATTGGTTTCAGCAGAGTCCTTGCCCATGCCTACAGATTGAGCACCTTGTCCAGGGAAAACGATAGCGTAGTTTTTCATAACTAATTAATAATATCATAGGCGAGATAGAGGCATAAATCTCTCGAAAAACTCATCACTTACTTCTGCTGGATCCTTCCAGTCCCTTATATCTAACTGTATTGAGGTCTCCCCATTGAACTCATTAAGACGAGGAGTATAAACTATGGTTATTTCAGATTTGGAGCTAAGTGGATAATTTTCCAAGAATTCTTCTGCACGGCTCCATATTACAGCTTCATATTTTTTATTTTTATTCTTATCACCTAAACTTTCTGATAAATATAGTTTAATATGCTTGCCATCTTTCCCTAGCAGGCGCGTAGATTCTATGCGCAATGGACCAGAGATAAATAAGGCTTGTGGATGATCAATGCCGTAAGGCGCAAGTTTAGCCAGTCTGTCAATAAATTTAGAGTTTAATTCGTGCAATCTTAGTGCTGCATCTACTTTGATGTGCTTATTCAAATTCTCGTTGGCTAATCTAACTTTGAAATGTTCTCTTAGAACTTTAGAGAGAGTTGCGACGTTTTTTTTAGCTACGCTGAAACCTGCTGCCATTTTATGTCCACCAAACTTACTAAATAAGCCAGTTTGAGCTTGTATGGCTTTCATCTCTTCATAAATATCTAAATCTGGAATATTAATACAACGCACTGAACCACGCGCATGAGAGTCATCTACTGCCATGATAAATATCGGCAGATGGAATTTGTCTAATAAGCGACTTGCAACTATGCCTATCACTCCATGATGCCAGCCTTCTTCAGCAAGCACTATCACGTTATCATTCAACATCGACATGTCTTGAGCAATGATTCCTAGAGCTTCATCTTGAATTTCATCACAAAGCACTTGTCTGTTACGATTCTCATCATCTAAATCTTCGCAGAGTATCTTAGCTTCGGCTTGATCTTCGGTAATCATTAGTCTCACAGCTCGTTCGGCGTCAGCGAGTCTACCAGCGGCATTGATTCTTGGTGCTAAGCCAAATCCTATGTTTTCAGTACCGACTGTACCTGTGGCTCTGGAGATTTGCAGAAGTTCTCTGAGACCAGCTTTGGTAGTTTGAGTTAGCACCTCTAGACCCAGCTGTGTTAGATATCTATTCTCCGCTCTCAGGGGTGCCAAGTCTGCGATCATGCCAAGTGCAACTAAGTCTAGTAATGAGTGGCTGTAGGTGTGAGCTTCAGCGGCAGGAAGCATATCATGCAACAATAGCTCAGCTAGTTTATAAGCAACTCCTACTCCTGGAAGATAATGCAGAGGATGTTCTGGGGCAAGGGTTTTCGGGTTACAGTTGGCAATACTCGGTGGTGGATTGCTGGGGATAGAATGGTGATCAGTAATAATTACATCTAATCCTATAGTGTTGGCGTACTCTACTTCATCATAATTACTTATACCGCAGTCGCAAGTGATCATTAAGTCAATCTTTCTCTCTTCACGTATTTTGCGTACGGCTTCTTTATTAATGCCGTAACCTTCACTATGACGACTAGGAATATAGTAAGTAACTGGATAGCCAAGAATCTGAAACGCTCTATACAAGAGTGCTACTGAACTGGTACCGTCGACATCGTAATCACCGTAAATAAGGATTGCTTGTTTCTTGGCTATAGCTTCTTTAATACGAGTGAAAGCTTTATCTATTTCTGGTATGTCCCTGGGATCGGAAGGTATAACTTGATCTATATCTAAGTAGTATATGGCACTACTTCTACTATTCACTCCTCTATTGAGTAAAATCCGCGTAAGTAAAGTGTCCCATTCTGCTAATTGTAGTAGGTCTTGGGGGGTAGAGGTTTTCGGGTAAATGGACCAGCTGTTGGTCATAAATTGATTCTAGCGCGTTTTTGAGCCAGAGCATAAACTCAGATTTATCATCTTGGGAAATTTGATTATTATAAAACCAGGCTGACCTTGTCCACTTTCTACCTATATAATCTTCAAATCCAAGTATAAAGTTCCTTGAGCTTCCATTGTTATTTTCTACAGTGACATCTAATTTTATTGGTGTATAAATTTTGATCTCAGCTTTTTCACCTAGGCTAATTTTTAAGGAATTGTTGATTCCTAATTGCTTGATAATCTGGGATATTGTTTCTTCCACAATTTCTGTTTTGATAGCTTCAGCTTGAGCAAGCTTCTCTTCAATAATTTTTTCTAGTGGACGTTTTTCCAGTTGTGGACTTGGTTTTGGGTGGATAACTTTGCGATACCTATGACCATTGATAATTGTTTGTTGGTATGGATTCGTTGATATAGTGGCAAGATCGCAGACTTTCTTAACATCTTCCAGTAATTTAGAGGAAGGATGTAGCGGTTGATCATATAAGGCTATATAGAAACCATAATCATGAGTTGGATCATTATAAACGTCTTCAACTGATGCTTGAGCATCGTCAGTTCTTAGGTCAGCACAAATCTGACGAACTACAGTTTGAGTGTTGCTTGAGAAGTTGCTACCATCATTTATCTTGGCTTCGCTATCATTTGGATCTGAATGTGTTAAATTAAGGCCTCGATTAGCTAATGACCACTTTCCAACGTGGGCAGGAGTTGAATTTTGTGAAATTGCAGCTACCATAGCCTCTTTATAATTCCATAAGATTCTAACATTAAAGAAAATATTAAAATAGGTATGGCGGTATTATAATTGGACAGCTTAGGCTTTCAGGCTTATTGCAGCGAGTGTCTTTGCTAAATCACGGGAAGATGCCATCCAAGATTTGCTTTGTTTTGGAGTAGTGGATGCTGGTTTGAGATCAGAAGCTGTGCCAAAAGCATAAGTCCCTAATTTTAATTGAGGATTTACTTTTAATAAACTCGCTACATATTTTTGATAAGTTTGATTTTCAAGAAGTTGTGGAAGTACTTTGTTCTTAACTAATTTTTGAAGTCCGTGTAGGTAAGTTCTTTTTATATAATCTACAGAACTCACTCCAGCTTTAACTAAGCTATTAATAAGATTGTCATCGGAAGCTTCGGCCTTTTGATTGGCTTTCTTCATAAATAAATTGAAGACACCTTCATAGCCTATACCAGGTTCAAAAGTATATAACTCTGCTTTGTTGTCAGTACTTAAACCCTTCGGAATAAACAGCACAAATGGTTTGGTTCTTACATTACGTTTTTCATCTGGCTGACCCTCTGCATTTTTATGACCAGTTTTAGTCCCAGCAGAAATAATTAGAGTACCTTTATCTCCATTAATTTGTACTATAGAATAATCGTCAGTATTAGTATCCTTACCTGCTTCTGTGTAAATTTCTATTGGAGTTTTACCTTCACCTTGATTAAGACTGGAATGAGAATACCAATATGTCTCAGCTAGTGGATTCCATTTACTTGAATCGAATTCTACGTTTTTTGTATCTTTCTCTGGCTTTGGTATAGGTTTTGTATTATTAAATTCTCTAAGTTTGTTTCGGAGACTAGAAGGACTAGCTCTTTTCATAAGACATTGTTTGACTTCTGCTTTATCTAAGCTTAAACCTAGACTGTCCAAAATTCTGGCAATGGGACCTGCAGCATGAGTTCCCATATCAAAGCCTATACCACCACCAGACTTGTCAAGATCACACAAATTACGCTTTTGAATAGAGTCTACAAATTTTTCTACATCATAATTTTCAATGCAGCGACCTAGGATAGCTTTAATATTACCGACTCTCTCCAGTAAACCACTTTCTAGTGCATAATTTAATGCAGGACTAGTTATGGCAAAATCTGCTCCAATAACATTTCCAGGATATTGTTGTGTTAATTCAGCGATCTCAGCTTCTTGTCCTATTAATGAAACTGGCTTCTCAAGTACGATTGGAACATCATTGATGTTGTGAGCCTTGAAACTTGTTACCAAATCTTTTAAGTTACTTAGGTGAAAAGCTGGTGGAGTAGCGATGATTACACCAGCAATGCTCTTAGCGAAGTTTTTGTTTTCTCTTAGTTTATTAAAGAAGTTATCAGGATGATAGTATTGATTAGCAAAGTCTAGCCCACGTTCATTTAAAAGAGGGAGAATTTTTTCAGACCACTCAGCTGGTGGAGGTGCCTTGCTACCTGTTTCATCGACTTTAGTGTCAACTCCAATAAACTTAAAACCAGCATTCTTATATGGCTTTAATGCTTCAGAGTGGAACCTTGCTACTACGGAATCTTCTCCGCTGCAAGCTCCGAGTATAACTATTTGCTTTTTCTTTTCTTGGGCTTCAACTTTAATAGTATTGGGATCGGTTGGAATTAAGGATTCTAAGCCTTTAGATTTTAGATGGCTAAGGTTTGCCATCTTAGAGCTAATCTTAGTTGAATCTTTTAATTTGCCTATTGCTTGCTTGTTAATTACTATCATTTGGGCTTAAGAAATTTCTTCAAATAATAGCAGATATAGATAATATTGGTCAAATTCATGCCCATAATTATTAAGTTTTGGTAATTTGAAATATAAACGATAAATTAAATTTAGTTCTAATAATTTGAACTCAAATGATCTAGGGTATAATAGTTATATAAACAAATAAATAGATTTAGTTGCAGGAGATTATGCCTGTTGTGAATTTTTTATACATGTTAAAGGAGTAATAAAATGAAAAACGTAAATGAAAATCAAGAAAACGGAATTGAAAAATTAGGTAAGGGTATTCGTAATGTAATCCTATTAGCTGGGTTAGGTGCGTCTGTTGCCTTTATAGCTGGTGTGGTGACAGGTTTAATGAATGCACCTAAAGCTGGCAAAGATCTAAGAAAAGAAATCGAAGAGAAATCTACGGATCTTTTTGGTAAAGCAAAAGAACAAATTAATGCATTCAATAAAAAAATGAGTCCGAAAGTAGTAGATTTTGCAGAGTCTATGTCGAGAAATGCTACTTAGATTTCAATAACTAATATGCTCATAGGTAAAGATCAAAAAAGAAGCTCTTATAAAGGGCTTCTTTTTTTATTAAACTAAGTTCAAAGTTTTTCTACAAGTTTGCATCTCTAAATGGTGGTCCCGGAGTGACTTGAACAC
>CAYPGT010000066.1:0-10445 GCA_964410425.1 uncultured Gammaproteobacteria bacterium | reverse complement strand
GACCATTTTAAGAATTCATTTGAGTAGGTTCGATTTACTTCACAAACTCTTTGATTCCATCAGCGATGGCAGTTGCAAGTGAATCTTGGTGTTCAGGAGTTTGAAGTTTCGCACGCTCACCTTCGTTATTCACAAGTCCAATCTCCGCTACAACTGCTGCACCTCCATTCTCTCTGCAAACATGTAAGTTTTGATGTTGATATTTACCGTCTCTATCACCTTCGCCTAATTGACGTTGTAGCTGAATATCTATTGATTGAGCCAACCTTTGACTTGCAATAAATCTAGCTTCCTCCCTTAATTTTTGAGCTTCATCTAATTTTTTAACTCTGTTTCCATCAGTAGTTAAGATCTCAATACCACGACTAGAAGTAGCTTCATCTGGAGTCGAGTTGACATGAATAGAGACAAACACTGATGCCTTACGATCATTACTAAATTTTGTTCGGTCTGATAGTTTTAAGGTATCGTCACCAGATCTAGTTAGTAGCACCGTGTAACCTTGCTCCTGTAATTTCTTGTGTACTTGTTTTGCTACTGCAAGAGTTATATCTTTTTCATTTACGCCAGCTCTATTAGCACCTGGATCTTTACCACCATGACCTGCATCTATAACTATGACTTTATTAGAACGTGCTGCTGGAGCAGATGGAAGATGAATGTTAGAAACAGTAATAGGTTCATTATTAAGCTTAAGAATTCCTTGTAAATCTATAGTTAAAACTCCAGGCGAAAGTGTCTTGGGTAAATTCTTTTCTGCAAATTGAAAATGATTACCGGCTTCCATAAAGTGTTTCAAAGCAGCTGGATAAGTTTTATTCGGATATAGATTGTTGACTGCATTTCTTAAATTAAACACAGCCCTACCAACACCATCACCCGGCTTAATTTCAGTTTGAATAATGGGTGTTGTCGTTTTTAACTCTGCTGCTGCAGCTTTAGGCGCCCAAGCCTGTTGCTGATCACAACCAGCTGCACACAAAAATAAAGGGGCTAAATATCCAGAAATGCTTCGCATTCAGCAAGAATCTTATCTTACTTAAGCTATTTTTGTCAAGAATTAGAGATATTAAAACTAAAAAGCCCTCTTTTCAGAGGGCTTTTTGTTTACAGATACGGTACCACACCGCATTGCATATTAGGTTTGAGAGATTCAGGTCGTCCTCAAGGTACCTTTTTAAGTTAAACGAGACCCCCACTCATGACATATAAGCAAGAAGTCCCGTTTAAAAATTTACATGCCCATGCCGTGCATTCCTGCACCAGCTGGCATTCCCGCGCTTTCTTCTTTGATCTCAACGACCACAGCGTCAGTAAGAAGGATTTGTCCTGCTACTGATACAGCGTTCTGAAGTGCTACGCGACTAACTTTCACTGGGTCAACGATACCAGCATCGAACATATCTACATACTGTCCTACTGCTGCATTGAAACCGACGTTAGGCTTCTCTGAAAGTACTCTTTCGATTACTACTTCACCAGAGAATCCAGCGTTGTTAGCAATCTGCATTGTTGGCTTACGAAGAGCTTGAACAATTATTTCAGCACCAAGTCTTTCTTCACCTTCAAACTCAGAGAGTCTAGCTTCTAATTTCTTAGATGCTTTAACTTGAGTAGTACCACCACCAGGGATGATACCTTCTTCTACAGCTGCTCTAGTAGCATTAAGAGCATCTTCAAGTCTTAGTTTCTTGTCTTTAAGCTCAGGCTCAGTTGCAGCACCAACCTTAATTACAGCGACACCACCACAAAGCTTAGCTTTGCGCTCTTGTAGTTTCTCTTTATCGTAGTCTGAATCACTCTCAGAGATTTGTTTCTCGATCTGAGCGATTCTCGCTTGAACTTCGTCTTTAGTGTTGTCATTAGCAACGATGATTGTCTTGTCCTTGCTAACTACTACCTTACGAGCATGTCCGAGGTCTTCAAGAGTTACTTTATCAAGTTGCATGTCGATATCTTCAGATATGACTTTAGCGCCTGTAAGGATAGCAATATCCTGAAGCATAGCTTTGCGTCTATCACCAAATCCTGGAGCTTTAACAGCAGCCACTCTGATTACTTGACGTAGATTGTTGATTACGAGAGCCGCTAAAGCTTCGCCTTCAACATCTTCAGCAATGATAAGTAAAGGTCTGCCAGATCTAGCCACAGCTTCAAGCGTAGGAACTAAATCATGAGCGATATTGATCTTCTTATCAGCACAAAGCACGAAAGCATCTTCTAGATTAGCTTGCATTCTCTCTGTATCTGTAGCGAAGTAAGGAGAAATGTAACCCTTATCGAATTGCATACCTTCTACTACTTCAAGTTCAGTACAAGTAGATTTAGATTCTTCTACAGTGATCACACCTTCTCTACCAACCTTCTCCATAGCTTCAGCGATAAGCTTACCTACTTCTGAATCGTTAGCAGCAGAGATAGTAGCTACTTGCTCTATGTCTCTAGATGACTTAACTTCTTTAGACATTTGCTTGAACTCTTCTATAACCAATAGAGTCGCTTTATCCATGCCCTTCTTAAGTAGCACAGGATTAGCTCTAGCAGCTAAGTGTCTCATACCAGCTTCAACAACAGCACCAGCAAGCACAGTTGCAGTAGTAGTACCATCACCAGCGATATCGTTAGTTCTAGTAGCCGCTTCTTTAACCAATGCAGCACCAGCACTCTCGAATTGATCTTCAAGTTCAGTGATCTCTTTAACAATAGTTACACCGTCACGAATTGACTGTGGTGCACCAAATTTCTTCTCTAGGACTACGTTTCTACCAGCAGGTCCAAGTGTTACAGCAACTATGTCTGCAACTGTTTGAACTCCGTTAGCCAACGCTCTTCTAGCTTCATCTTTACGCAAAATTTTCTTAGCCATTTTATATCTCCTTTATTCGATAATTGCCAAAACATCTTTCTCAGCAATGATCAGCAATTCTTTACCGTCTTGCTTGATCTCAGTGCCTGAATACTTAGAGTAAAGTACTCTATCACCCTCTTTGATCTGTAACGCTTGTCTTTCACCCTTCTCATTAGCGTTACCAGGTCCTACTGCAAGAACAATACCTTCAACAGGTTTCTCTTGCGAACTACTAGGCAAATAAATACCACCTTCAGTTTTCTCTTCAGCACCAGCCTTTTGAACAATAATCTTGTCGTTCAAAGGTTTAAGTTTTCTAGTTGTCTTCTTAGCTTCTACTGTAGCCATATTTCAATTACCTCCTTGAAAATACGGGATTCTCTAATCCCTGCCTTGTGAATTTTATCATGCTGCGAAAGTCGTAAAAAAGCTATTAATGTTAAGAGTTTATGAAAACAGCTCTCACTCAGGTGGTTGAGAGGCTTTTAAGCAATCTAGTTTAGAAGTATTGTTACTTGACTAAGTATCCTAGATCATTTGAATTTTCCAGCCTAAAACTTAGTCCAGCAGGTCTATAAAGACCCGCATAAATACTACGTTTATCAGGTCTTACTGGAAGCCTATTAGGGTCCAACTCTTGAAGTAAGGAGTTGAGCAATGGCTTGCAGATGAGAATTTTAGTTCACAAATCCACAATATTGAGTTTCGTAGTTGCTCTAATGCTGCAACTCTTATGTATTTCTCAGCCCGCACAAGCAAGTAGCAGAATGGATTACGTCAGTGATGAAATCATTATCTGTTACAAGAAAGCCGAAAATCCCATTCTAGCAGCCACAGAGACAAGTTCAATAGATCCCAGTGCTAATCCTGAAGAGGATTTCATCGATGAATTAGTAGGAAGCTATAAGTTACAAGAAGATATCCAACCTAATCTGAAACTGAAAAACAAAAAACACGCTCGCTACAAGAAAGCTCATCAACTTAGAAAACATAAACTAAGCAAAGAAATCGCAACAGTTAAATTAGATCGCAAACTAAGCAAGAAGGATCTGCAAAAATTAGTCTACAGGCTTAATAGAGAGCGCTACACAAATCGGCATTATCAAATCGAAGCTGTCTACCCTAACTCACTCTATGAGATCAGTGACATCGCTTCTACTAAATCTAATGATCCTCAGTATGATAAACAGTGGGCACAGACTTACATTCAACCTGAGAAACTGTGGACTTATACTAAGGGCGAAGGAGCCGTAGTAGCAGTCATAGACACAGGAGTAGACTATACGCACGAAGATCTAGTAGGGAATATTTGGGTGAACACTAAAGAGATCCCTAGCAACGGTATAGACGATGATGCTAATGGATTTATAGATGATGTTAGAGGTTGGGACTTCGTTAAAGATGGCGGATTAAACTGCGCAAGCAGTGAAGACTGCAAGGACGAAGACAATGACCCAAGTGATCATAATGGTCATGGTACTCACGTCTCTGGGATTATCGCAGCAGTAGAAAATAATGCGAAGGGTATTAGTGGTATAGCTCCTCTAGCTAAGATCATGCCTGTGAGAGCTGGTTATTCAGTGGGTTTCTCAGCTTACCTCAAGACTAGCGATATTATAGACGCGCTTACTTACGCTATCAATAACAATGCTGATGTAATCAATATGAGCTTTGCTGGTGCAGATTTAAGCGTTCTCGGAGACATACTTGGACTAGCCGATAAACTTGGCATAGTGCTAGTCGCCGCTGCAGGTAACTCTACTAGCTCAACTCCTACTTACCCAGCAGCACTGCCTGAAGTGATTGCAGTGGGAGCCCTCGACAACGACAATACTCAAGCTTCCTTCTCTAACTATGGTGATTGGGTTGATATAGCAGCACCTGGCACTTGGATACTAAGTACTACTCCTGGTAATCAATACGAGTACAAGAGTGGCACCTCCATGGCATCACCCTGCGTTGCTGGAGTAGCAGCTTTAATTAAGGCTAAGAATAAATTACAGAAGCCAGACACTGAGACCGTTCAATCCTTACTAATTAGTTCAGCAGCAGAGACTTTGTTTAAGAGATATAAGGATACTGGCGATACAATCGGTGGACTGAGTGCAAACATCCAATTCCCTGCATCCATAGACAATATCACAATCCCAGCTAAAACTATTATTGGCGCTCCTGTCACTATCAGTGCCCAGGCAAGTGATTCAGTAGCAAACATTATTGCTTATGAGTGGAAATCAGATCGTGATGGATTCTTAAGCACTCAAGAGAGTTTTAGCATTAGTACCCTGAGTCTAGGTTCTCATGTCATCTCTGTTCGCGTAGAAGACTCTCTAGGACGCTGGTCTGAACCAGTATTCAAGATTCTAGATGTAGTAGATAGTAGTCAGATCAGCCTGGAAGGTACTAATAACTTAAAATTCAGAATCAAAAAACGCCATAATAGATTATATGCGGGTCTACCAGGAGTCACTAAGCCAGAAGTTAAATCTTACAAGTGGGTTTCAAATATCGATGGCACTATCAGTGAACGCAGAGGCTTAGATATCAATCAACTCAGCAGCGGGTTTCATAGAGTTTCATTATTAATCCAAGACCGTGATGGTAATTGGTCGGAAGCAGTGCAAAGAGTTATAGAAGTTAGAAGCTAGATTAATTTGTCATCGCATCTATAAGCACGTCATCCCGAGGAAGCTGCATAGCAGCTGACGTCGGGATCCAGTCATAAATATTGTGCATACGACTGGATTGCTACGCCCCTACGGGGCTCGCAATGACGACCTTCTATCGACCGCATATATTGCTATCATTATAAATAGATGGCAAAAAACTATGACTATATAATTCTTGGTGCCGGTATCGCGGGTCTTAGCTTCGCTTATAAACTTAAACAAGCGGGAATAGATTTCTTATTAGTAGAGAGTTCAGATGCGGTTGGTGGCAACTGGCAAAGTCATGCTTATAAAGATTCTATCTATGAATTCGGACCCAATTCGTTTATGAATCGCTGTCCTGAATTGGAGGAGATGATAGATACTATCGGGTTTAGAGATCAAGTTATCAGTCACAGCTTCAGAGATTCTAAGCGCTATCTCTATTCATGCAACAAACTCAAAGCCGTTGGACCTCAAGAGTTAGTATTCTCAGATCTATTAAGTATTCAAGCTAAATTATCCTTTCTTACAGAGCCCTTTATCAAGAACCAAGCAGCTGATAGTGACGAGTCAATCTACGAGTTCATTTCAAGACGCTTTAATACTGAGCTTGCTGATCTAGTGTCATATGCTCTGCAAGGTATCTGGGCAGGCGATGCTCGTCAATTATCAGCCAAGTCTGCCCTAACTAAGCTCTATGAAGCGGAGCAACAGAGTGGTTCAATACTAAGAGGAGTAATCAAGTCCAAAGGCAAGAACCAAACTCCTAAGCCCAAGACCCAGCCACTTGCAACTTGTTCTTTCAAAAATGGCATGCAAAGCTTCTGTATTGCGCTTGCTGACTGGCTTGACAAGGATAATATATTATTTAATGCCAACACTAAAATAACAAAGTTATCCGATCAAGCTTGCACAGTTGAGATCAATGGTACAACAACCCATACAGAGAATTTAGTTATTGCGACTAAGGCATTTCAAGCTGCGGATCTTTTAGAGACTATCTCCCCACAATTAGCTCAAGGATTAAGCTCCATCTATTATGCTCCAATCTCACTCTATGCCTACACTCTAGCAAAAGACCTCTTCACCAACAAAGGACACACTATGCTCAATGCCTTTGGTTATATCAATGGCACCAAGAACAAATCTATATTAGGAACCATCTTCTCTTCACAGTTATTCAAGGAGCGCAATTTAGAAGATGAGTATTTGTTTCTTTCTTTCGCTAGACCCTTGCTCAATGCACAGGGCTTAATGCTCAGTGCCACTTGGGAATTGCTTTCTAGTGAATTAATAGAAGTACTGCAGCCTTATACTAATAAAGTATTAGAGCCTCATGACTTCAACTTAGTGAACAGTAAGAATATAGAGCGTGCTATACCTCAGTACAATATCGGCTACTCACAAATTATCGAGAATCTTGACCAAGAACTAGTCAAATTTCCTAATCTAACTTTGCTGGGGAATTATAGAGGAGGAGTGAGTTTGGCGGATACTATTAAGAATAGTTTAGGAGCAGAATATAGGCAAGATAGAAGCTTGATAAAGGTAAGGTAGTTCTATTTCGCTTTATCCTGCTAGAATAGATTTATGATTTTTCCTGGTATGTGGAAGGGCGTGGTGTTTGGATTCTCTATCCTTTCTATTATCGTTATTATGTTTTTTACAGTCTTCTCTAAGATCATGCCTGGCAACGACGATCCTGGAGAAGAAATAACGCCAGAAGAGATGTAAATCTCACTTAGGATCTCTAAACGGCTAATTCAAAACTATTAAATACTCCAGGACGAGGATCAAATCCCATCATCCCGCCATCTACTCTAAGAACTTGACCGGTCATAGCGGAAGATTCTTTCGATGCTAAGAATAGAGCAGTATTAGCAATATCTTCTGGCTTACACATCTCTCTTTTTAGACCAGTAAGCTTGTGAAGATGCTTAGCTATTTGGAACCAAGGCTCCTCCTTACCAGAACCATTCGAGGTCATACCAGTACCCTCAACAAAACCTGGTGCAATAACATTAACCCGAACATTTGCCTGAGCAAATTCTTTAGCTAGAGCCTTAGCTAAACCTTCAACACCTGCCTTAGACGCAGAATAATTAGCCTGACCTAAAATACCATCCGAACCAGAAACAGAACCTATAAAAATCATAGACCTTCCTCTTGGTGACGTGTCCTGCCTAAGAACTCTATGATTAGCGTATGCCACAGCTTTCGCTATATTGAAAGTACCAGTAAGATTGATGTTGATAACATCTGTCCAATTCTTCTCCTTCATTCCAATTAACGGACTATCCTTCTTCACACCAGCACAGTGAACTAGCACATCTACCGTCTTATTAGGACTTAAACCTACAGCAACATCTACTGCCTTATTGCAATCCTCTGGCTTAGTTACATCGGCTAACACGACAACAGCTTGACCACCAATAGCTTCAATTTGACGAACTGTTTCTTGAGCTGCGGCTCCGTTCATATCGGCTACAACTACTTTTGCTCCTTCCCTTGCAAAACGTATAGCAGTCTCTCGCCCAATTCCACTACCTGCACCTGTAATCAGAGCAACGTCCCCAGCTAAGCGAGGTGCTTGAGCTAAAGCTGCTCCTAGACTATTAGTTTCTGGAGCACTATTAACTGAAGCTGGATCAGCGACTGCTGGTACAGCAGGAACTGCCGAAGCTGTAGCTGTTGGTAAACTTGAAGGAATTGATGATACTGATATACTCATAGTCACTTATTTTAACTTCTCCACACTATTATTTGTCAAGTTTTATTAATAACGATTTGATAAATCCTTCATGGTCAATACGTATTAATTTATGACTTGCTACAATTTATATCATGTCTCACAATCTCCCTCCAGAAGGTAATTGGCAAGAAGCTTTGACTCTAGAAGAAAATAAATTACGACTTGAGTTTGTTTTAGATGCAGCTGCTGTCGGTACTTGGCACTTGAACTTGATCGATGATAGTTCTAAGTGTTCTTTACAACATGACCGAATTTTTGGTTACCCCAATGGTATGCCTTTTAAGGATTGGGGTTACAGGCGCTTCATCGAACATACTCACCCAGATGATAGAGCGCTAGTGAAGCAACGATTAGAAGAAGCTCAATTAACTGATTCCTTCTCGGTAGAGTGTCGTATCATCTGGCCAGATAAATCTGTACATTGGATGGCAGCCTGGGGTAAGGTCTTCAGAGATAGAGTTAATAACCCGACGTTCATGGTAGGCGTGAACTTAGATATAACAGCACATAAAGTTACAGAGCTATCATTAGAGGACAAGATCAAAGAGTCAGCGAAGTGGGGAGAAGCTATGGTCAACCGCGAACAAAAAATAGCACAGCTCGAAGAAGAGTTAGCAAAGCTGCGTGCAGAGCTAGGGCGCAGTTAATCGTTTAGTGATTGAGTTTGAAAGAAATTATTGTTGTTGAGGTGCTTGTGAAAATATTACAACCCCTTTCTTATATTTCAATGGCTCTGCTGAACCATATATACGAACACACAATTTACCACTTTCTTGGTAAACGCTATCTATGGCACAAACCCGTTCACAATCATAATATTTTATACTTACTGCGACATCTTTATTACCAGCCCAACCTCTCTTTTTGAGATCGGCTTGTAAATCACTGGCTCTTTGAGAATTGACTTTTGTATGAAGATTAATTTCTACTGGAGTACTTCTCAACTCAGCTAATTCATCTGCTGTTCTTTTAGATGCTTCTGCTACTAAAGCATTAAGCTCTTCCGAACTCGCTAATCTAACATTGATACTTGTTACTGGTGCTTTCAAACTAAGAAGCAGCAGAGCCCCAAGCGACCCAGTACCTACAAAAATATTACGATCATCTTGTAAGTCTATCGGTAAGCTCAATCTAGTAACTGCTACTCTTCTTACTTGATCTTTGGGAGCCAGAGATGGATCTGTCACAGTAACTATTACTTGTTGCTTATTAAACCTCTGTAATTTTTTCAATAATGTGTTTCCGTTAACATCAGCAACGTTAGGGATATTCAAACTATCTGACGTTTCTTCAATCCCAGGAACATCATTTAAGGGACTAGGTTCTGCTGCTGATAAGGTTTTCAGAGCGCCTTCCCTATGATCAGTTGGTACTGCATGAGCATCTTCTCCTATTACACGAAACTCTATGTGATCACCTGTTCTAAAATCAATAGATCTATTAATAGTTACAGGCTCACCGTCCTTTGTTTGACTTACATATAATCTGAATAGTTTTCGCTTATCTTTTTTACCAAGACATGTCGCCCATACCGAATCTAGTGGATCAGCTATTATAGATTGTCCGCTTTTTTCTCTATTGGATATTTGTACCTTCCGTCCTTTAAGTTGCTTTGCTATATCTTCCCAACCAATGAGTGCATTATCATGGTCGATGAGTATGCTTTGAACAGCTTTGACTGCTGGCGTCTGACCGGCTTGCGGTGTTGGCAAATTTGGAGAACTTGTAGGCGTTACATTCATAAGATGCACTTTAGATTCATAAATTAAAACCTCGTATTAAAGTTTATTGTTGTTGAGAGGCCTTTGAAAATCTCACCATACTATATCCACATTGTATATCTGGCGAATCCGCAACATGAAGAATCAGTTGTCGATTCGACACAGAAACACCCAATACTTGATACTCTCCATATGGGGTACTCCTTGTCCCTATGTTTACCTTAGGAGCATCTGGACCAAGCCATTGCCTCTCAGTTAATTGTCTCGTCAATTGATTAATATGATAATTACTAGGAAATGGCTCACAATCAACTGGACTTGCCCTTAACTCTCTTAATTGTCGCTCAGCTAGATCTTTAGCAGCCTGAGCTTTAGCTTCAGCTTCTCTTGTCTTCGTAGCAAGAACCTCACCTAAATCAGTTTTTTGAATTGTTATTGTCGCACCAACAAGCCCTAAATCAAGTCCCTGTACT
>CAYPGT010000065.1:0-10458 GCA_964410425.1 uncultured Gammaproteobacteria bacterium | reverse complement strand
TGAGTTATCATTAATTATTAAGCGAGGTTAATATTTATCAAAAGAAAAACCATAATCATAATATTAATTCTTGTTGCTATAGCTACCGGAGTACTCTTATACCGAAATTTCAAACAGAAGAATTCTGATCAAATAATTTTATATGGCAATGTTGATATCAGAGAAGTTGATCTCGCTTTTAGAGTAGATGGTAGGATTCAACAAATCTTTTTTGATGAAGGTGACTATGTTAAGCGGGGCGATTTACTTGCAAGCTTGGATTCTAGTCCTATTAAAGCAGAGTTAGAGAAAGCTAGTGCTGATAAATCAGAGGCTGAAATAAACTATGCTGAGTTTTCCAGGGGCTATAGGGTAGAAGATGTGGCGCAGGCTAATGCCCAGCTTAAACAGAGCGAAGCAAACTTAAATAATGCCAAGATGAAACTCGAAAGAGCTAATAAACTATATGCCACAGGGGCGATCTCTAGGCAGGATTTTGATAACGCTAAGGATAGTCTTGATGGTGTGCAAGCAGCTTATAATGCTGCATTAGAGAATTCTAAAAAACTACAAGCCGGCTTCAGGCGGGAAGATGTTGATAAGGCTAGAGCTGATTTCCAAAGTTCTCAAGCAGTTCTCGAGCAAGTAAACATCCGTTATCACGATACCAGTTTATTCAGTCCAAGTAATGGAGTGATTCTTGCTAGGGTCAATGAAGTTGGTGCGATTGTTAAAGCTGGTCAAACTGTTTTCACTTTGTCATTGGAGAAACCTGTTTGGGTTAGAACTAATATAGATGAGACTAAGCTTGGTAAGATTTTTCCTGGGCAGGAAGTCTTAGTCTATATTGATAGTCTGCCAGGGAAACCTTTTAAGGGAAAGGTTGGTTATATCTCTCCCCGAGCGGAGTTCACTCCTAAGAATGTTGAGACCACTGAGCTAAGAACAGAGTTAATTTATAGACTAAGAATTAATGTTGATGAAAGCAGCTTAGATATCAAAGCTTTAAGACAAGGAATGCCGGTGACTATAAAAATTAATAGTAATAATGGAAACTCCCATTCTGAAAATAAATAATGTTAGTAAGGTATTTGATAATGAAACTAAACCTGCATTAAACAATATTTCGACTCAAGTCTTCTCAGGTAAAATGACAGGACTAGTAGGTCCTGATGGAGCGGGTAAGACTACTCTTATCAGATTGATCACTGGATTGATGAAATATGAGCAAGGTGAGATCTTTGTTGATGGGCTTCTAGTTGCTAGTGCCATTGAAGAAGTTCATCGCATTACTGGTTATATGCCTCAAAAATTTGGACTCTATGAAGATTTGTCAGTAATAGAGAATCTGAATCTCTATGCAGACTTGAGAGAGCTTCATGGAGAGGCGCGTAAGCTGAAGTTTGAGAAGCTTTTGAAGTTTAGTGATCTAGAGGAGTTTAGAGAAAGGCTTGCTGGAAAGCTTTCTGGTGGTATGAAGCAAAAGCTTGGACTCGCTTGCGCCTTACTTGGTGAACCTAAGCTTCTGCTACTTGATGAGCCGAGTGTTGGCGTAGATCCGATCTCCAGAAGAGAGTTGTGGTCTATGGTTCAAGACTTGCTTGCTGATGGTATGGGAGTACTTTGGTCTACTTCGTATCTTGATGAGGCTGAGAAGTGTGATGATGTCATCTTGCTAAACGAAGGCAATTTATTGTTTAATGGTCATCCTTATGACATACTCAAGCGAGTTGAAGGTAGAACTTTTCAGATTATTAATCAAGAAGCTTCACAGAAAAGAAAAATACTTCTGGAATGTCTTAAGAAGGATAATGTTATAGATGGGATTATCCAAGGTGATGCCATTAGATTAGTGCTCAAGGATAAATCGTCAGATCTTGGTGGCTATCAAGGAGATATAATAGCCGTGAATCCTTCATTTGAAGATGCTTTCGTGGATATTTTAGGAGGCGGTCCTGGAGGTGAGTCTGTTCTCGCTGATAATATTCAAGCTAAAGCTCATAGTGACAAGCCTGTTGTAGTTGCCAAAAACCTGAGTAAAACTTTTGGAGATTTCAAGGCGGTGCAGAATAATAATTTTGAGATTTATTCTGGAGAGATTTTTGGATTACTTGGTCCTAATGGTGCTGGTAAGTCTACTACTTTTAAGATGATGTGTGGTTTGTTGCAGCCAACAGAAGGAGAAGCATATATCTCTGGTAATAGTTTAAGCAAGGCTACTGAGCAAGCGCGCTTGCGCATTGGCTACATGGCACAAAAATTCTCTCTCTATGGCAACTTAAATGTTAGACAAAATCTTGAATTCTTTTCTGGGCTTTATGATCTTAAAGGTAAATTACAAAAGGAAAAAGTAGAAATGATGATAGATATCTTTGATTTCAAGAACTTTGTTAAGACCAATGCTGGAGCCTTGCCCTTGGGTTTCAAACAAAGATTAGCTTTAGCCTGCGCTGTTATGCATGAGCCTGATGTCTTATTCTTAGATGAACCTACTTCGGGTGTAGATCCTATTACTAGGAGAGAGTTTTGGACTCATATTAATTCACTTGCAGAGAAAGGTGTGACTATTATGATAACGACACATTTTATGGATGAGGCTGAGTATTGTGATCGTATCGGTTTAATTTATAAGGGTAAAAGTATTGCGACAGGATCTCCAGAAGCCTTAAAGCAGTCAGTTAAATCAGAGACCCTGCCCAATCCTAGTCTAGAGGATGCTTTCATTCACTTGGTCGAGAATTCGGATGCTATCAGATGATTAATATAAATTACATTAAAGCTTTAATAAAGAAAGAAACTCTGCAAATATTTAGAGATCCTAGCTCAATATTGATTGCAATAGTACTTCCACTCATCTTACTTTTTATATATGGTTATGGTTTAAACCTTGATAATAATATGGTAAGAGTTGGGATAGTTAATGCCAATTTGACTAGGGATAGTGTTGATTTAGCTAGAACTTTTCAATCTTCTAAGTTCTTTGATGTTAAGTTTGGAACTAGTATCAAGGAGTTTGAACAACAAATTATCGCAGGGAAGCTTAGAGGTATAATCGTTATCCCTCAGGATTTTGAACGTAAGAACCTACTTACTAATAAAGCCAATTCTATTCAGGTCATCACTGACGGTTCAGAACCAAATATAGCCTCGTTTGTAAGAAATTATGCTCAAGGCTTATTAAACACTTGGTTGTCTTTGAATGATAAGCTAGGAGCCAATCTCATAGATATCAGCTCGCGCTTTTGGTTTAATCAAGAACTTAAAAGTAAGAACTTCCTTATACCTGGTTCTCTTGCTATCATCATGACACTTATTGGTACTCTGTTAACAGCTCTAGTGATTGCAAGAGAGTGGGAGAGAGGAACCATGGAGGCTTTGATGGCAACTCCAGTATCAGTGTTTGATATTATAGTCAGTAAGATTATCCCTTATTATTTTCTTGGTATATGTTCTATGACTATTTGTTTCATAGTTAGTATTCTGGTATACCAAGTACCTTTTAGAGGCTCTATCATATTACTCTTCATTGTTACTTCTGCGTTTCTATTTGCAGCATTGGCACAAGGTTTATTGATCTCCATAGTCGCCAAAGATCAGTTTATAGCTTCGCAAATGGCTTTAACCTCAGCTTTCTTGCCAGCTTTTATGCTTTCAGGTTTTATATTCGAGATCTCATCTATGCCGTTTCCTATTAGAATGCTTACTCATATATTTCCTGCTAGATACTTTGTAACCTGCTTGCAGACCTTGTTTCTTGCTGGAGATGTGATGAGTGTTATTGTTGAGAATGTATTTTTCTTGTTAGTGATGGCAGCCGTTCTGTTCTTTCTCATGTCCAAGAAAATGAAGAAGGAGATAACATGATCAAAGTTGATATATATAGAGTTATCACCTTGATTAGAAAGGAATTGCTAGCATTGTTTCGTGACACTAAGGGTAGAGTAGTGCTAATTATTCCCCCATTATTACAACTCTTTATTTTTTCTTTCGCTGCTACTCTTGAGGTGAAGAATGTTAATCTTGCTATTTATAATGCTGATTCGGGGATACATAGTGTACGACTGATAGACAGGTTTAAGTCATCGAGAACCTTTACTAAGATTACTCTGCTGCGATCCTATGATGAAATTCATAGAACGATTGATGAACAGAAAACTATCGCAGTGCTTAATATTCCTCAAGATTTCTCTCGTAGAATCGAAAACGCTAAGACTGCACCCTTGCAAATTATTCTTGATGGCAGGAAATCCAATGCTGCACAGATTGTTAATGGATATATGAATCAAGTGATAATGAATTATCAGAATGAATTGCGAGGCAATAAAATTACTCAAGTTGAAATTCAAGGCAGAAGCTGGTTTAATGAAAACCTCAAATACATTTGGTTTACTTTGCCATCACTGGTAGGTATTTTGACTATGCTTATAGCCTTGGTTGTGACAGCTCTGTCTGTGGCAAGAGAAAGAGAGCTGGGTACTTTCGATCAGCTGCTAGTCTCTCCCTTAAACCCACTTGAGATCCTGATTGGCAAGACTGCTCCTGCGATCATTGTCGCTGTGCTTGAAGGATCATTTATGATTGCTGTTAGTGTTTTTGTTTTCAAGATTCCGTTTAAGGGATCTATCTTGCTACTGCTCTTAGCTCTGTTTGTTTTTGCTTTGTCAATTATTGGTATTGGTTTGTTTATTTCTTCTATATCGCAAACTCAACAACAAGCTATTCTAGGAACTTTTACTTTTATGGTTCCAGCTGTGACTCTCTCTGGCTATGCTGCACCAATTGAAAACATGCCCCAAGCTTTACAAATACTTACTTGGTTTAATCCCTTGAAGTATTTCTTGCTTATTTCCAGGGGTATTTATTTGAAAGATATGCCGCTGGATTTGGTCTTAGCAAATCTGTATCCTATAATGATTATTGGAACTGTTAATCTATTAATGGCATCTTGGTTTTTTAAGAGAAAGATTTAATTTAAATTTGTAGGGTACGCATCGATAGAAGGATTTAATTGTGATAGCTTAGCTCCATGTTTGAGCTGTTCTATGATTTCAGGTCTCACCCCTAAGAATTTTAAGTGATAAATAGTAGTCTTACCCTTGCTTGTTCCTCTTAAATCACCTTGATAAATATTTCCGGTACCACTCTGACTGCCTCTGCCAATGTTTACGCTGCCTATTGAAGCACCGCGAGTTAGTTCACCGAATGAAAAACTACCACCCCTAGTTTGGGAATTACCATAATTAAAATATGAGTCAAAATTGAAATCTGGTATTTTAGGTTTAGGTTTAGGTTTTTCAGTTGGTGTTGCAATTATGATCATGTGCCCTGCAGACTTAGGTAAAAAAGCCTGTTCTAGATCTGATAAATCAGGAATAAAATCTGCCCTAAAATTATACATTCCTTGTTTTTCGTCAATATCTTTGATATCAGCAATTGGAGCATCTTGTTTTATTTGTTCGTATCCACTTAATTTGTCCCCGTTAATGACACCAACTTTATAGTGGTCGTGATCACCTGATGCAAACCTTAGCTGTGGTGTAAATTCAGTTGTGAATTCGCCATTAGGAGCGATAGGTAATAGAACTAGGCTTTCAACTACAGGAGTCTCATCGCTTACGTTAAAACGATTCTTGCCTTCCTGATCAATAATTTCAGCTAAAGATCTAGGTTGCTGGAACATTTCTTGTGATTCAGGAACTCCAGACCAACCGTTAACAAGATAGCTGCCTAATGAAGCGTCTTTAACAAACTTCCAGCGATTAACATCTCTAACTAACTGAGGGGCATGATATTGATCCATACCAGTAACGTTAACTTCACCATTTCTTGGAGTTAATTTTACTGCCATCATTGGTGCGTCTTCACCAATTTTAGTTATGACTTGAGGCGTGCTTGCAAAGCTGCGTATCAATTCACTATTAGGTACAGTTTTAAGTCCATCGGGTTGAACCCATTTTAATTGGCCGGAAGGTATGGTACTTAAAGTATATGCTGTCTCTAAAGCATCCATGAACTCCGGATAGCCCTGAATACTCATTAAATGCTGAGAGCGATGCATGAGGTGTGATGGTGCTGCGGGAGCGCTAGCAGCAGACAAATTGAAGCTTGCTGGGTTTGGGCTAAATTCTCTGGATCCACCTATAGGACTGCTACTCATGATTACATAAAGATAACATATTTGGGCTTGACTTGTCTAGAGTCTTGTCTGAATGAATATGGATTTTCTCCTTGAGCATTCTTGCTAAAATCAAACCATAACAAGGAGATCACCATGACTAAAGCAATTCCAGAAGGCTATGCCACTATTACACCAAGTTTCACTTTTAAGGATTCTAAGAAAGCCATCGAGTTTTACAAGAAAGCTTTCAATGCCACAGAACTAGATATATTTCCAAATCCAACTGGACAAGGCATAATGCATGCAACGATACAGATCGGCAACTCTATCATTATGATGGGTGACGAGAACCCTAATCCTGACTGTGGTAAAAGTGCAGAAACGGTCGGCAGTTCACCAATTAGTCTTTTTATTTATGTGACTGATGTAGATAAAGCATTTAAGCAAGCTGTCGATGCTGGTGCAATAGCAGCCATGCCCGTAGCAGATATGTTTTGGGGAGATCGTTGCGGTAATGTTAAAGATCCTTTCGGATATTCATGGATGATTGCTACTCACAAGCAAGATCTTACTCAAGAGCAAATAAGCAAGAATGCTCAAGAGTTCTTCGCAACCTTAATCTCTCAATGATTTATTTTTGTAATTTCTAACGAAACTCAAACTCCCTTACCCACTTAGTTGCAATCCATTTCTCACCGTTCTCCACGGGCAGACCGCAGTGTAAGGATTCATAATTCGGTGCATTGTCGATGTAATTCTTCCAGACCAATGCTCTTCCAGCTTTAGGTTCAATGGCAATATCTATCTTAGGGAAATAAGTTTCGCCGCCACTGAAGTCATCGTTCAGATATAGTAAAAAAGTAAAGATCCTGTCTCCACCTCTCTTAAGCTGCTCAGGGAGATGGATAAGGAAGTCGTAGTGTTCCTTATACTGTTGGTCTTTCAAGTATCTTACTATCGCTAAGCCTTCGTGTTGCTTAGCAGCGATCCCTAGTAACTGAATTACTAAGTCACTAAACAATCGATCTTCTTCAGTATCTTTATCATAGAAGAAATCATGGCTAGTTCTGTATTCATCAATATGCTTACCGAGCAAGGACGATTGCTTGAGGTAAGGTTGAGTTTTGTGGATGATAGATTGGCATTGGTCGTGGCTGAGTAAATCGTCCACGACCACAAGCCAATCAGTGACAACAAAAACCATTGAACCCTCATTTACCTAGAAGGTGGCGGCGGCGGAGGAGGAGGTGGTGGTGGTGGTGGTGGTGGCGAATGAGTCATTTGATCATAAGCCCAGTGAGCAACTCCAGCTATACCACCAATAATGATAGACTCAACGATACCTACCATCTTGAATTCCTCAAGTATCTTAGTTGGATTTAGGTCATGGATTAACTGTTCTCCGATACTTATTGGTAATCCTTCTGTAGCTTTTAAGGCTGCAGTGAGGGTTTCGAATTTGGTCCTAGATTCTACGACTTGAGGTAAGCTAAGTGCCTTCTCAAAAGCTGCCAGTAATTGAACATGTTCGGGTATCTCACTGATAGAAACACCTGCCTGAATTTGCTCTTCAACTTTTTTGCCAAGAGATGCGTTATCGGGTGTGTTGAAAGAGTTAGCTATGCTCTCAACAAACTCTTGATAGGCTGCTTTGAGATCTCCTAGCTTGGCATCAAGCCTAGGTGTTTCGGGTTTATGTATTTTCAATTCTCTGCTTGTCTTTACCACGCCTGCTAATTCATGATTGGGTAATCGGTTTGCTATATTTGCCATTATCAACCATTGCATTAAACGTGCTTGTTGAGCTCGTACTGGCGGTACTCTGGTATTCATATTTTACCTCCTTGTTGTGATTAATTAAGTGCTTAACTATTGTAGAGACTATAGCATTTGCTGGATATAAAAGTCAAGTTAAAATTCCTTAATTCTAAAGCTTTTGAGCTATATAATGTCCAGGATACAGGATATAAATTAATTCAAATCTCTTTTTGTTGTGGTTACGCGCCTTGTCCTGTACGGCAGAATATTCCTAACTCTCTGTTAGAAATGAAACGAGCAACATTTAGATTTCTTAGTTAACTAACAACCCTTCAAACTTATCACTTGTAACTCTAAACACAGTCCATTCGTCCATGGGCACAGCACCAAGTGTTTTATAAAAATCAATAGTTGGTTTATTCCAATCCAAAACCCACCACTCAATTCTTCCCAAATCCTCTTCAATAGCGATCTTCACAAGTTCTTTGAGTAGTGCTTTACCGATGCCGTGACTACGGTATTCTGGTTTAACAAATAAATCTTCTAAATATAATCCTGGCTTCGCCAAAAATGTCGAGAAATTATAAAAGTAAATCGCAAATCCTGCCGCTTCGTTATCATATTCTGCTATTAAGCAATAAGCCTTGTGATTGTCAGAGAAGAGGTTTTTTATAATTAGCTCTTTAGTCGCATAGACCTCGTTCTCAAGTTTTTCATATTTAGCTAATGCTCTAATAAACTCTAAAACCAAATCAGCATCTTGGACTTGTGCTTGGCGAATTTTGAGAGTTTTAATATCACTAGTCATGATTCTCTAAGAACATAAATTAATAAATCTCATGGCTTTATCTATCTTACCATCGTTGTTCTGTGAATATTTATAGCATTCGTCACTTAAATACTCTTGACTAAAACCTACTGCATTATGCATCTTTGTACTTGCCGGATTGTCTAAATCATGACTTGTTACGAGGTATCTAGCCTTATCCTTATAAACACCTTGTTTAAGAGACTCTATTGCTGCTCTATATATTGTTTCTGGTATGCCTTTACCCTTGTATTTGTCATCGCGGTTTCTACAAATCCCTGCTGGGACATAGATCTTACTGCGATCAAACTCATCCTTGGTATCTGGCTTCACAAAAGGAAACTTCCCTGCATCAATTAATCTGTAGACTTGTGCTTCTCTTGGATCAAGCGAGTTGGATAGTTTTTCTCTAGAGCATAGTTGTCTAGAAGGTAGCATTGCGCCGGCTATAGTTTGATTAGCTTCATCTATAGCAACAAACGCGGGACTCATGGCTTCTGAACCTTTGGTACCCATTCTCAGTAATTTTGCGATTACTCCATCTTTATAGGTTCCAGCTGGAAAATTGTCTGCAAACAAGTTTACTACTTGTTGAGTGTATTTCTGCTGATCGTCTTCACTGAGTTCCCCCCAGCTGCAACATTTAATTTCAACTTTAGGTAGAGCTGCGTTGAGTGCCAAGACTGCAGGATCTCTGGGAGGATTCACTCCTTGAAAGTTTACAGAAGGAACAGTCGTCTCAGGACTTGCTTGGTTGTCTGGAGCTGCTAACGGCTGCGAAGTTGCTGCTAATCCGGAAGGGGCTGTTGCTGGTAAAGGGGTGTTCATAATAACAATAGAAATGCAAACACATAATAGCATGAAATGCTTGCTTTATTACCGATCTTATATATGTTAATATATCTTGAATGATACTGGCTTTTCGTCCAAAATCAATATCAGCTTTGGCACAACTAGCTCTCCCTGAGCTAATCTCTGAATTGAAAACAGAATCTGGAGTTATTAGGGAGAAGGCTATGGCTCTCAGGGCTAGAGACCCTGCTGCAAGTGAAAGAATTAATATACATAGACCTTGGACTAAGAGAAGTCCAGAGGGAGCGATAGATATTGAGGCTCAGGTTCATGAGAATGGCTGTGTGAGGACGAAGTTATTTAATCCTAGTGCTTCTTTATGGCAAGGCTCCAATGTAATAGCTGGACTATGGGGAAACTATTTCAAAGAAATAAGAAAATTAGGTTTTGGAGAAGGGCAGGAGCGTGAGAATCGTATTTATTATGAAGAGCGCAAGCCCTCTGATCCAAAAGCAATAGAAATTCGTTGTGATAAAGGACTGATAGAGGAATTAAAGCGTTACGTTACATTCGATAGCCCGCGTGATGCTGTAGAGCTTACTGATGTGGCAGCGAATTTGTTAGGGATTGTTAGAGATCATGGTTTAACTGATTTATCGCCTATCAATATCAAGCTTGAAACAGAAGACGATATAGGTGGGTCATCCAAAGGTAGGGTGAATATGTTTGTTAATAAGTCTCTTATAAGTGCAGACTATTTTATGCCAAATGGTTATGGGGACTGGAATTGTGGATATTTAACTTTGAAGAAAGAAGCTAACAATCAGCTGGAAATAAAATTTAAGCCTGAGGGTTTTCATAGCAGAAGCCGTAAATCAATAGAAATAAAGTATTTGGGAAATGGAAGGTATAGAATGGCAAATAAGGTTCGTGAATTTAGTGATAGTCACCCAAGATTATATCCCCCTACAATTGCGACTCTTGATGAATTCATCAATCACTA
>CAYPGT010000064.1:0-10639 GCA_964410425.1 uncultured Gammaproteobacteria bacterium | reverse complement strand
CGCTTCGCTCGCTCGGGATGACGGACAAAGAGATATCATTCGGCACAAACTCACCGAGCTTAAGCTTCTGCTCTAAAACTGGATGTCTACCATCTTCTATATGCAACTCTGTTGAGTTAGTTAATTCAGGACGATTATAGTTCTTCTCTATTGCTAGTAACGCCATAGACAGTAAAGCATCTAACTGAGCGACTTGCAGGGCAAGCTGTTTAATAATAGGTGACTTAATTGCCAGTGATTTACGTAAACCAGAATATATCTCGTATTCTAAAGCATTACGCTTAGACTCTGCATTAGTAACTTTCTCTTCAAACTCTATCAGCTCCTCGGTTACAGCTCTAATAGTATTCACCATCGTTTGCTTAACAACATAGTGCTCTGGTAATTTCTTTTCATTAAGCCTAGATGTCTCTATAAAATAACCATGTACCTTATTAAAACTCACCTTGAGATTCTTAATACCCAGCTTCTCACGTTCTGCATCTTCAAAATTCTTCATCCACGCTTCAGAATCTTCCACTAGGGATATCAATTCATCCAGCTCTGAGTTATAGCCCTGCTTAAGAATCCCACCATCCATGACAGCTATCCCAGGATCATCTTTCACAGCATTATCCACCACTCTGATATAGTCTAAAGCCTGTTCTGGAATATGTTTAAGGCTAGTAAGTAAGCCTGATCCTAGCCTCTGCATTAATGCTGAGAGCTGCGTTACTATAATCATCGAATCCTTCAAAGCCACAGCTTCACGCGGACTAATAAGCTCACTAGCTAATCTATTAGAAAGTCTATCGATATCATAAGTCTGAGCTAGTAGAGTCTTAAGCTCATGACAGAGACTTGGATCTGAGACTAGCTCAGTAACTGCATCTAATCTAGCATTAATAGCTGGGATATCATAAAGCGGTTGCTCCATCCAAGCACGCAACTTACGTCTACCCAACTTCGAAGAGGTCCGATCTATTGCCGAGAAAAACGAACCGGCTGTATTACCACTCAGAGTTTTACTCAGTTCAAGATTACGACGCGTACTAGCGTCAAGCATCATATATTCACTGACATGATACGTACGAATTTGATCAAAGTTCTTAGCTGAATTATTAGAAAACTCTGCTCCCTGAGTTTCTTTAAGATATTCTATAACCGCACCAGCAGCACGAAGCGCATAGCCATTGGTTTCTAGACCTAAACTATCTTCAATCTGTTTCACCGAATTAAGCTTGAAGAGGTCTTCTATATTCTGCACTGCAAGTTTAGTATCAAAATTCTTATAATTAAATCCACTTAAATAGAATTCAATATTCAGCTGATCTAAGTTAAACATCAACTCTTCTTCTCTAACTATCTGCCCTTCTTGCTTAGTGACTGGCTTAGACGGAACAATTATCTCTGAAGCACTAATTCTCGCTAACTCTTGTTCTAAGTATTCAGCCTTAATCTCAGTGAGATAGAACTCGCCAGTGGAGATGTCTGCGTAAGCTAGTCCATAATGTGAGTATGGAGTAGTGGAGTAAATCGCTAGAATAAAATTATTCTGATAGGAATCCAAAAACTCTAAATCATTGATAGTGCCAGGTGTGAATACCTTAGTGATTTCGCGCGGCACCAGCCCCTTACAGGTCTTAGGATCTGCCATCTGCTCAGCGATATAAACCTTATAATTACGTTCCAGCAATTTAGCGACATAGGGTCTAATAGCTCGTGCTGGCACTCCAGCCATAGGAATACGCCCACCTGGATAAGTACTTTCAGGACGCCCAGTTAGAGTTATCTCCAGCTCCTTAGCAACAGTTACAGCATCCTCAAAAAAGGTCTCATAAAAGTCCCCCATTCTAAATAAAAGCACGGCTCTACCCTGGAGTTTGGTTCTGGCGTTCAAGTATTGCTGCATTACCGGGGTGAAATTGGAGAAGTCTTGGGCTGAATCCATACATTCAATCTTAGCAATTGTTATAACGGTTCAGCAGTAGAAAAGACTGTCCTTTTACTCTCGCTATTATGTGGAAAGCGTAACGGAAGCGTGCGAAGTCGGAATGTTACAACAAGAAAAAACACCTCAGACCGACCAAATCTGAGGTGTTTTCATTTTCAAATTCAATCCAAAAACAAACTTATCGTTATATTGTGGTTTTCGGCTTGCGCCATCTGTCCCACCGAGTTGTTTCTGAACCTTACTTTAATAATATAGCACACTTTCCTTAAGCTTTCACTATTTTTTTATAAATTCTTTTTAATGTTACAATTAGAATTATGAGGTGGGATTCATTCTAAGCGAGGAAACTAAAAATGCCTAAGCAAGCAACACTCAATAAAGAAGAGAAAGAGTTAAATAAGCTAGTAGCTGCTTACCAAAAGCACATTAAGGACAAGGGTGAAATAGAAGGCTGGTCAGATAGTTTTCTAGTAACAGTCCGTGATAAGTTTAGAAAAGTAGCCAGAATAACCAGGGGTTATTGGAGCTTTGACTTTTATGAAACTTTACAAGCTATTAATAAAGAAAGTATCAAACGTGACCTTATAGCCGAAACTAAATAATAAATAGTACAAGACCAATCCTGGAGACGCAAGGCTGGTCTTAATATTATTGTTGCGCTGGCTCTTCAGCAGCTTTATAAGAACATTCTGCAGTATCTGCAAACTCTAGAACTTCCCCAAGTCCTTTGAGCTTATTTTCGTACTTGATGATTAAACTATCAAGTTCTTTTCTTGTTCGATAAAGAGTACCCAATTCCTTAGCGTACTTCTTAAATTCATCGACTATATTTTCCATGCGATATCTCCTACGTCAGTCATTACCTAAAGTGAAAGTGATTGAGGCCACCAGAATATTCGTTAGCAGCACTCCCACTTTATAATCGGACAGTCGGGTGCAAAACTTTAGCTCCATTTAGCTGAATTTTTGCTGCATAAGCTATATTTTATTATACGTATGACGGATCTAGAAGGGATTTGAGCAAAAATACACTAATTAGACTAGGTTAAATGGGTGATAAAACAACTTTAGGCAGACGATTACAAGGAAAATACTGACTTCTCTTCCGCTTCTGGAGCCAGTTCTACTTTAGGTCTATATTTCTCTATATCCTGAGGGCTTGCCATACGATCATAAGCACAGACCTTAGTATCAGAGCAAGCCAGCTTGTCACCACGCTTAAGTGTTTTATACATCATGAGCTTACCGCATTGTGGACAGTGCTCATTAATTGGTGGGTACCAGAACACTGCATCACATTTAGTCTTAGACCAAGAATTACAACCGTAGAAGATCTTACCGAAGCGTGACTTCTTCTCTACTATCTCGCCCTCACAGCCTTCCTTAGGACAATGAACACCAGTCTTCTTCTGTATTGGTGAAGTATGCTTACAATCCTTAGTAGTACAAGCGAGGTAGTCACCATAACGTCCGTAACGAATCACCAGTGAGCCATGCTGTTTACATTCAGGACAATCCTCTTCCGTATAAGGTCTGTCTTCTGGAGCAGGTTTGCCTTCCTTAGTTAGATTAATAATGGTCTGACAATCAGGATACTTAGAGCAACCCAAGAAAGGTCCGAAACGAGAAGACTTGAGATTCATAGTAGACCCGCAAGTCGGACAGTTGTATTCTGTCGGTATAACAATATTCTCTATCTCACCTGATGCTTTCTTGACTATATCGATAAACCCAGGCTCTAAATCTTCAGCAGGATCCTTCTTAGCTTTAGCATCAGTGTCTTCGTCTTTTTTCTTCTTACCACCGCGTTTAGGCTTAAGCTTTTCCTTTTTCTTCCAGTCCTTACCGAAATAAAATTCCTTGAGCATCACTACCCAATCTTGACCTTGCTCTGCAACTGCATCCAAGCTACTTTCCATCTGTGAAGTAAAATCCACGTTAATATAGTTGCCAAAATATTGCACCAATAATTCATTGACCTGCATACCTAATCTAGTAGGTCTGAGCGCTGTACCGTTCTCTACTTTCTCTACATACTTACGATCTTGGATAGTGGCGATAGTAGGCGCATAAGTAGAAGGTCTACCGATACCCAACTCTTCTAATACTTTCACCAAGCTTGCTTCATTAAATCTTGGCGGACCTTCCGTAAAATGCTGTGCTGGATTAGCTTTAATTAAATTAATTAAAGTACCTTCCTTAATATCATCAGAGAACTTAGAATCAATCTCTTGTGCTTCTATATCTTCACTTACTTCTTGCCCACCATCAAAGACTATCGAATAACCTGCAAATATTTTCTTAGAGTTACTTGCTCTAAACAGTAGATCACCCTTCTCAGATTCAATCTCGACTGTTTGTATTTCTAACTTCATTGGCACCATCTGTGAAGCCATAAACCTCTGCCAGATTAGCTTATAGAGCTTATACTGCTCATCGGTGAGATAGCTCTTCACTGACTCAGGAGTTTTATCAATGTAAGTAGGTCTGATCGCCTCGTGCGCATCCTGTTCGTTTGCTTTCTTGACCTTACCGTAAATATTAGGAGGATCAGGGTAATATTTATCACCCCATTTAGTAACGATAAACTCCTTGGCTGCTTCTTGAGCTTCTGTAGCGATACGCAGACTATCAGTTCTCATATAAGTGATCAAACCAACTTGATCATTCCCACCAAGTTTGACACCTTCATAGAGTCCCTGTGCCACTTGCATAGTACGTCTCACGGTAAAACCAAGTGCATTACTTGCCGCCCTCTGTAATGTAGAAGTCTTAAAAGGAGCTTGTGATTTCTTACTGTTAGGTTTAGTAGAAATCTTAGTCACACTTAACTTAGCCGCTTTAATTCTCTCAACAATCTTGTCAACATCAGCTTTAGAGTTAATAACGATTGCTTTAGTTGGATCATAATCCTTCAAAGGACTAACAACACGCTTAGAGTCTACCTGCGCTAGAGCAACACTAAAAGCCTGGTTCTTAGAAGCTTCAGTTACATCAGCATCTACTGACCAATACTCTTCTGGAATAAATTTAAGTATCTCTGCTTCTCGCTCACAGATCAATCTCACTGCAATAGACTGCACTCTACCAGCACTACGCCCACCAATCTTACGCCAAAGTAATGGACTAATCTTATAACCGACTAAACGATCAAGAATTCTTCTAGCCTGTTGAGCATCCACTAGAGCTTGATTAATCTCACGCGGATTTCTAACAGCATTCCTAACAGCATCAGGAGTGATCTGGTTAAACGCAATTCTAGAGAAATTTTTATTCTTGATGATCTGTGACAAATGCCACGCAATCGCCTCTCCTTCACGGTCAGGGTCGCTTGCTAGATAGATATGCTCAGCCTTCTTAGCGTAATCATTAAGCTCATCGACAACCTTCTTCTTGCCGCTCATGATCTCATAGCTGGGCTCAAAATTATTCTTAACATCAATACCTAAACCCTTGGCTGCTAAGTCACGGATATGACCAATACTGGATTTCACCAAGAAATCCGAGCCTAATATCTTTGTAAGTGTCTTGGATTTAGCAGGTGACTCAACTATCACCAAATACTTAAAATCTTTCTCTGAACTTGTTTTAGCCATCTTAATTGTTGAGCTTAGTCTATTTATGTTCCTTATATATGTTTCAAACTGAGTACAATATTACATAGCTATACCACAATTTTCCTAACTATGTGGAGAAATAAATTATTAATTAGGGGTTTCAACCTATACTATTCTTGCAATTTCGCTAAAAGCGAGTGACTACTCACCTATTCATGTAACATTGTCGTTTCAAATCCCTCAAACCGAGACGGTGCATGGGTTCTGCCGCTTCGCGGCGTTTGCGCTGCGCGCGGCTTAATGTGATAAATTATTAGCAGTCCCCAGGACAAAACGCGCCGAAGGCGCGTAATCACAACATAAAATGAGATTTAGATAGATTAACAATTATTTGATCGAGTGAGTAGTTAGCTCACCTAGATACACAACGGATAATAATCATGCTAACAGAGCTATACAAATTAGATCCCGATGCGCTAATATTAATACATATTAACAGTTTAAGGAGTATACATGAGCATTAACTATTTAGCTGAGGAATTTTTGGCCACGATTGTAAATCTTGTTTGGGGCCCCAAGTTAGCATATCAAAAAATTAGAACTAAGTAAGGAGTACTGTCATCGCATTGAATAGTCCACAAATAAATACCAGCCCAAGCAAACGTCAACCAATGTTTGATTATGGAAAGCGCTCAGAGATTGATTCTCGTCTTATTCAATCACCTGCAAAATCTTTCGTGGCTAATGATGGGGCAAGTATTCTGGGAAATCTACACACTCCTCATCTAGAAAACAGTATACAAGCCTCTGGTAATCTAGGTTATAGACCTAAATTCACAGAGTATAGCTTAGACGCCTTAATGAATCCAGAAACTATAGACAGGGCACAAGACCTAACTACAAGAATTACTAATTTATTCGGCACAGCTAGTGATTCTGTTAACAAAGTCTTCTCTCAACTCGGAGATATAACGAATATAGGAATTAACAAAACAGCAAGCAACCCTACCATAGTTACTGCTGGTGCTGGTCTCATCGGAATTATAGCTGGTCTTAAAGCTGTCAAGAATATTATTCATGGTGTTAAAGTAGCCTTAAACTCTAAAGAGGATCCAAAGCTCGGTTGGTTACCACATGAACTATTAGGTATATTACAAGGTGGTTTATTCTTCGGACTAACCTCATCATTCTTCGGTAAGAGAAACTTCCTTACGGAATTCCAAGATGGTAAACCAGTCGTGAAGGTTAAATCAATCATAGGCGTAGGCGTAGCAGCCCTTGGCTTAAGCGTTTTAATGTCACTTGCTAAAGGTATTTCAGTATTCCGTAAAATTCCATTTATAGGACCGGCTCTACAAGAGATCAGTGAAACTGTGTTTGGAGCAGCTAAAGAAATAACTGTAGAAACAGAGAAGAACCCTAATGCTGAAGCAGGCGGTGGAATACCAGGACTACCAGGGTAACTCGATAACGAATTCAACTCAGTAATTTTGCCAAAATCTCATTAACCGCTTGTGGCGCTGCCTTACCCTGAGTAAGTTTCATCACTTGTCCCACAAAAAATCCTTGAATCTTAGCGTTACCAGACTTATACTGTTCTACTTGTTTAGGATTAGCTGCTATTACTTGTTTAATAATAGTCTCTAACGCTCCTGTATCAGAAATCTGTGCTAAACCCTTCTCGTCAATTAGCTTCTGCACTGAAGTACCATTAATCAAGAGTTCATTAATAATATCGTTCTTGGCAATATTATCCGAAATAATGCCTTCTTCAATTAATTTAATCATCTCAGCAAGCAGAGTCGCCGTAAGTTTAGTTTCTCTCAGTCCAAGCTTATGCTCGTTTAGGTAAGCAGCCACAGATCCAACGATCCAATTGGCAGCCTTAACAGCATTAGCACCGAGATTAATAACCTCTTCAAAGTATATTGCAGTATCTATTTCATCGGTGAGCGTGGTCGCTGTATCTTCATTAATATGAAACTCAGCTATATATCTATTACGCTTCTGCTGTGGTAATTCCGGCAGTGAAGCTTTAGAATCATCGATCTGTTTCTGAGTTAGAATAATCGGCAATAAATCCGGCTCAGGGAAGTATCTGTAATCATGAGCATCTTCTTTCGATCTCATAGAGTGCGTTTTACCGGTGTTCTCATCAAAGAGCCTAGTTTCTTGCACCACTGTACCACCTTGATCTAATATTTCTGATTGGCGTTTGTATTCATATTCTATGGCGCGAGAGATAGATCTAAAGCTATTGACATTCTTAATCTCAGCACGAGTACCAAACTTCTCAGCACCAGGTTTATTCAATGAAATATTGATATCGCATCTGAGCGAACCTTCTTGCATATTGCCATCACACACTCCTATGTACAGAAGTATCTTGCGTAATTCTTTCACGTAAGCTACCGCCTCATCAGCTGAACGTATATCAGGCTCTGAAACTATCTCTATAAGCGGTGTTGAAGCACGATTCAGATCTACTAATGAATAGTCAGAACCATGTAATCTTTCAGCTCCTGCATGTACTAATTTACCGGCATCTTCTTCCATATGGATTCTCAAGATTCTCACATCTTTAGTACCAATGTTTAACTTGCCATGATTACAGATAGGTTTATCGTATTGAGAAATCTGGTAACCCTTAGGTAAATCTGGATAGAAATATTGCTTACGATCAAACTTAGAATTCAGGTCTATCTGACAACCTAAGGCTAACCCAGCCTTAATAGCGTAATCCACCGCCCTAGCATTAAGCACAGGCAAAACGCCAGGATAACCCATACACACAGGGCAAGTATTAGCATTAGGTTCCGCACCAAACTTCGTCGAGCAAGAACAAAATAGTTTAGACTCGGTACTAAGCTGAGCATGGACTTCTAGCCCGATAACGATTTGGTATTTTAATGCGGTTTCTGTTGCCATATATAGAGATTTTAGCACGCTAAGTTTCTTCAACCCCAGTTATTCTCCTTGTTTGCAGTGGTATAATCAGATATATGTCACTTCAGAAAAAACTCAAATACATATATAACGAAAGTGGCAAGAAGACTGATGTCATTATCCCCATAGAAAGATATGAGCGTTTGATCGAAGACTTAGCAGATTTAGAATATGTAGAAGCAGGAAGAAAAGAAAAGCGCATACCTCTTAGTGAAATAAAGAAACGTAAAAAGAAGTAAAGTAATGCTCAATTACAACACCTATTTAACTACGTCTGCAGAAAAAGATCTACGCAGACTTGAAACTCATTTAGAAGAGAGGATTTTAAGGAAAGTTGAATCTTTATCAGGAATACCATTGCCAAATGGAAGTATTAAACTGAAAGGTGGTTCCGATAACGTATATAGAATACGAGTAGGTGATTATAGAGTAATTTACGAGATAAATGAAAACGAAAAATCAGTTACAATTCATAGAATTAGACATCGTAAAGAGGTTTATCGTTGAATATGCTTGGAATCTACATCACCGCTGGCTACCCATCTAAAGAGCACACCGTTAAGGCTCTAAGAATTCTTGATGAAGCGAATGTAGACTTAATAGAACTGGGTGTACCCTTCTCAGATCCGCTTGCTGATGGTCCAGTAATACAGAAGGCTGCACATCAAGCGTTAGAGCAAGGTATGAACTTGGATAAGATTTTTGATCTACTCCAGGAAGCTCGCAGCACTGGCGTGAATGCAGCTCCAGGTAAGGGCTTGAACAATGTAATCTTATTCTCCTATTACAACCCACTCTTTGCCTATGGTTGGGATAAATTAATTAAACAATGTCAGGCACACAAAGTGAGCGGAGTACTAATTCCCGACCTGCCAGTAGATGAAGCAGAAGTACTATCCAAACAATTCAAGACAGCAGGCTTAGACTTAGTCTTACTAGCAGCTATAACCAGCACTGATGAGCGTTTGCGCAAGATCTACGATTTATCATCGCCGTTTATTTACTTAGTTAGCCGCATCGGTATCACCGGCAGCGACAGTGACATCCAGTCTCTCCAGGGTAGTGCCAGCAACATCAACAATTCACTATCAAGCGTTATCAACACACTCAAGTCCTTTGGCAATAAACCTATTGCTCTTGGCTTTGGCATAGACTCACGCATGAAAGTAGAAGAAGCGTATAAGTCAGGAGCAGATATGGCAATAGTGGGAACGAAGGCTGTGAGAGTACTTGAAAATTGTGATGAGAGTATGAGTTGTTTTAGAGGTTTCATAAATGAACTTTGCACCGTATCAGTTAATTGACTACTCAGCTGAATATCGCGATGAGCTTATAGCGTTTCTCGATAAGGGTTATAAGTTTGTTGGTTACACTAGCCTAGAATTAGACACACTTGATGATGATCTAATGAACATAGAGACTGTCTACTCTCAACCTTCTTGTTTCAAACTGCTTCTAGACGGTAAGACTATAGTCGGCAGCACCGCAGTTAAAATTAAGGGTAACGAAGCTGAACTTAAGAGGGTCTTTGTTAATCCAGAGCTTCATGGTCAAGGCTTGGGTAAGAAACTTTCACTCTGGGCTTTTGATTACGCTAAGGAGCAGGGCTGCGATACCATGCATATCTGGTCTGGTACTCTATGTAAGACCGCTCATGAACTTTACAAATATTTAGGCGCAAAAAACACTCAGGAACAACGTTTTATAGGTGGACAGGACGACTGTTACGAGTATTACTTCTCCAAGGAGTTATAGATTTGTTCAGAAATCGTCCAGAACAAGGCTTGCGAGTCCCGAGCCACCGGAGTTTACTAAAACGTAAATGAGGATGGCGAGGGACGAGCATAACGCAGTTATGGGCGATTTATGGACAAATCTTAAACATAGCCTTAATCTGGGAATGATATAATAAATACAACTCACTGATTAGATAGATCTTTTTAGATTCCTATTCTAATTTTAAGTTGCTGAAGACTGATAATTTTATAACCGTTTTATAACTGCCAAACGCAGTTATTTTTTCCAAGCGCGAGGAAGAGGAGATTTTTGACACCGGAGTTTACTAAAACGTAAATGAGGATGTCAAAAATCGATGATGACAAAGCGCTTGGGAAAAAGAACAAGTTTGGGGGCGTATAGCTTTGACAAGGGTCAGAGATGGTAAAACGCGAGTCCAGGTAGCCTAGGTCCTGGTAAAGCCAAG
>CAYPGT010000063.1:8130-10722 GCA_964410425.1 uncultured Gammaproteobacteria bacterium | reverse complement strand
TATTGGAGAAAAAAGAAAACGAAGATTATATGACAGTTTTGAACTGGTTAATAACTGAGCTCAAAGAACGTATTAACAATCCCAATGAGAAATTAGATAAAGCTATCACAAGCTTTCATGATTATCTAAAGAGGAAAGTTAGTTCAGCCGATAATTCTCTCTTATCAAGAGCCATTGCTGGCAATATACATAACGTTGTCCTCGATGCGTTAGATAATATAATTCGCAGTGGCTATAAATTTAATGCAAATGAGACCCTAAGGTTCAGACTTCATGAAGTCAATCATTCACCAGTAGGTGGTGAATATGATGTAGCGATCAACTTACACAAAAGTAGTATCAGTCCATATTTACATGGTGATGAAAACATTCGACAGGCTTCAACGCATATGCCAGGAATGACGGTGAAGTTTACCAATAGAGATCAGAATTTCTCCAGGCACAATCAAATCAAAGAATTAGAATATGAGACTAGAGATGCTTATCTGGATACAGCTGGATTAGAAGAAGGTCATAATGTCATCAAGTCTATTCATAATCCTAGAGTTAACCCTATAAAAAGCTTTACTATTCAATACAATGATAGAAACGCTCCGATTATTGCATATCATTTTGACCCTATAAGTAGAGTAGCTGATATTCATAGAAATGGGGGTGAAACTAAAGTTGATAAAGCAAATATTAGTGCCGCCTAAATTAAACGATGCAAGCTACAGACAACGAGATAAACTCGGTAAATAATAGTGGAAGGTACTCTGTGAGTACTGGCGCTTAATGCACCAAAAGCCTAATAAATCCAAGAAAATCATTTTAATGGCGGCCGCAGTGCTGCTTTCTTTCTTTGGTTTTGCCTCTATAGTTAAAGCACTTAATGCCACTTCGTTTAGCCCTGCTGACAACGCAACTGGAGTAACTGGAAGCAGCAACTTAGTCATTAATTTTGATATGGCGGCTAGTTCCTATATGATGGGAAACCTTTATATCTACGATGGCAATGGCAATTTGTTTGAATCATTCCAAGTAGCACCAAGTCCTAGTGCAAGAATTTCAGGATTGGATACAACAACTATAACTATAGATCCAAGTAGTGATATGACCTCTGGCAAAAATTATTATGTCATGATCGATAATTGGGGTTTTAGAGATGCAATGTGGAGTAGTTATTCTATTAGTAGTTCTACTACTTGGAATTTCACTGTTGGTGCAGATACTACTCCTCCAACAGTAAGCAGTTACACTCCTGCAGATGGGGCTACAGCTATATCCACCACGACTAACTTAACAATCCTGTTTAACGAAGCTATTGATATTCGTACTGGTAATTTATATATCAGAAAAACAGCAGATGACACGACAGCAGAAACCATCTCTGTAGCTTCTGCACAGGTCACAGGTAATGGAACTACAACTATATCTATTAATCCAAGTATTACTTTAGCTGCAAACACAGGCTACTATATCAATTTTGATAGTGGTGTTTTCTACGATTTAGCTGGAAATAATTATGGTGCACTTACTGCTAACGGCACTTGGAACTTTACTAGCGACTGTGCAGCTATTGCTGGTTGGTATAACTGTAACTGGGCTTACAGAAAAAAAATTACCGTACTTAATACTAAGGTCAATGGTGACTTGGCAGATTTCCCAGTTATGGTTGATCTTTCTAATTTGGGAAGCGCCACTTTTATGGCACATGTGAAAACTGATGGCTCAGATATAGTAGTCACTAATTCTACAGGCAATGGTACCAAACTAGCTCGAGAATTGGAGTCTATCAATACTACTGCCAACACCGGTATACTCTGGTTTAAAGCAGCAAACATCTATAATGCAACCGATACCGATTTTTATATCTACTACGGTAATAGCTCTGCTTCAGAAACCAATAGTACAAGTACTTGGAAATCTAGTTATCAAATAGTCTCTCACTTTGCTGAGACACCTACTAGTAGTGATGCTGATGCTGAGTTTCAGGATAGTACTGTTAACAATAAAGATGGTACCAGCAAGGGCTCCATGCCTACCAGTAATAAAATTGCTGGTCAAATTGGTAATGGTCTAAAATTAGATGGCTCTAACGACTATGTTGACTACGGCAACCTTACAGCAATAGATACTAAGACCAAATACACCCTATCCACTTGGTTTAAGCGTACTAATACCACTAGTACTATGCCTATCTTTGATAAAGGAGCGTCTAGTTCTATTATTCACATTTATAATGATGGTACTTATAAATTATCAGAGAATACATACGCTAGCTATGAAACCTATAGCGATACCCAAGATACTAACTGGCACTATATAGTTAACACTTTTGATGGAACGGGTAGTGGTAACAGTGGTAGATTTAAGTTCTATGTAGATGGTGCAGAAAAAACTCTTACTTATAATCACACAGTAGCAGCATCCTCTGGTGGCGGTGGCTATAGTCTCTATCTTGGCTATCATTCCACAATGATGGTAAGTACAGCGTATGCAGGAGCTAGATTCGATGAAGTTCACGTATCTAATGGAACTTATACAGCAGCCTGGATTAAAACTGAATATGATAACCAGTATTCTCCAAGTACTTTTTATACAGTTGCAGCA
>CAYPGT010000063.1:0-8030 GCA_964410425.1 uncultured Gammaproteobacteria bacterium | reverse complement strand
TAAAACTGAATATGATAACCAGTATTCTCCAAGTACTTTTTATACAGTTGCAGCAGAAGAGACACCTGTTTCAGATAGTACCAATCCAACGGTCTCTAGTTATTCACCAACTGACAACTCAACTGCTGTATCTACTAACTCTAACCTAATCATTACTTTCAGTGAAGCAGTTGAAACTCAAACTGGAAACATCGTTATTAAACGATCATCCAATGGTGGTGTTTTGCAAACTATTGCAATAGGCTCTGCCTACGTAACAGGCAACGGTACTACAGCTATAACTATTGATCCACCATCAGACCTGCCTAGCTATACAGGCGTTTATATCAACATAGATGCGACAGCGATTGATGACCTCGCTGGCAATAGCTACGCAGGTATCTCAGACGGTACAACTTGGAACTTTACTACTGGAAGCTGCACTAACTCAAGACCAAGTGATTGGTATGGCTGTAGTTGGTCAAAACGTATCAAGGTCACTATCGATGATTCAAAGGTCAATGGTTCAGTATCTAATTTCCCGGTTTACTTAGACTTAAGTACTTTACCAAGTACTTTCTTTGATGATGTTTTAGCAAATGGTGCTGACTTGCGAGTAACAAAGTCAAACGGTACTACTGAAGTTGCACGTGAAGTAGTGTGGCTTAATAAAACTAGTAATGGAGGTGAACTACATTTTGTAGCTAACGGTACACTAAGTAATGCAGCAAACTCTGATTACTACCTCTATTACGGCAACGGTAGCGCCTCCGAACCTTCGGCCTCATCAACCTATGGCAAGAATAAAGTTTGGGTCAACAGTTATGCCGGCGTATGGCATCTTGAAGAAGCCGTCAATAACACCACAAATGGTTACACTGACTCTACCAGCAATCTTATGCATGGCACTGGGACTAGCATGTCATTTACAGCTCCTACAGGTAAATTAAGTGGTAAAGCTCAAGACTTTGATGGCACTGCAGACTATATTAACCTTCCACTTGTAGCTGACCCAACAGCCTATACTTTCTCAGTTTGGCTTAATGCTGATACAGTCACTAGTACGAGCATACTTGTAAGAACTGATAGTGCAGGTCCGACTGTCAACTGGTCTCATCAGCTTAGTTTCACAGCTGCATCTAAAGTTCAACATTACGTTTATGCCAGTGGAACAAATACTACATTTGGTATAACTAGCGTTAATACCTCCACCTGGTATCACGTTGTTGGTACGGCAGCCAATAGATCCAAAATAGAACTATTCCTCGATGGAGTTCTGTATGCAACTCTTAATATTTCCAATGATATGTGGACGTCAGGAGATAGATATAGACTAGCTTCTAACTCTGGAGGCAGTCTGGGTTATTACAATGGCAGGTTAGACGAACTGCGTATCTCTAATGTTGTCCGTAATGGTTCCTGGATTAAGACAGAGTACAATAATCAAAGCTCACCCACAACGTTCTACAGGTTCTCTAGTTCTGAAAACTACGTCGCTGATACCACAGCTCCTACTGTCTCCAGCTTCTCTCCTAGTGACAATGCTACAGGAGTATCTCCAACTTCTAACCTAGTAATTGTTTTCAGTGAATCAGTTGTAGTTGGTACGGGTAACATAACTATCAAGAAATCTTCTGACAACTCCACTGTTCAAACCATCGCGATAACTAACGGAGCTGTCACTGGCACAGGAACTACAACTATAACAATCGATCCTCCTAGTGACTTAGCTGGCAGCACCAGTTATTACATCAACATAGCATCTACTTGCATCACTGATTCATCTAGTAACGCTTACGCAGGCATTTCGGATACTACGACTTGGAACTTCACCACTGGCGCCAGTGGGACTCCAACTATATTCTTTGATATGAGCTTTTAATACTGAGACTTAATGTATTCGGCAAAATAACTTATATCATCCTCTAGCTGAGAGCATTCTAAGGCAGCGAAATAATTTTTCTTATCCTCTGATGGAATCGTAAGCCACTTATATTTATCTTGGACGAAAGCGAGGTTCATTAAGAAGCGTGATATGCGTCCATTGCCATCTGCATGGGGATGCACTCCTACATAAAAATAATGCAAGAATATAGCTAGCTCAAATCCATTAGTGATCTTACTTGCATAATCAAAAACCTCATCTATCATATAAGGTACTTTTTCATGACTCGGTGGCACGTATTGTGCGCCTTTAATAGCGACCATATGCTTACGATAGATATCAAACTGTGCATTAATAAATCCAGCATTAATACTGGGTTTCCAGAGTTCCTGGAATAGTTTAGAACTAATTTGTTCACCAATTATATATTTTGACTTATTAAGCTCTTTAATATAAGCTAACGCATTCATAAAGCCCTTCGCTGCTAATTGATTACGTAAATCTTCAGGAAAGCCACTTGCTGTAGTATCTTCACTTCTCAAATACTCTATTAAAGCTTTGGTCACTGTATAACCTTCAATAGTTAAACTATGATACGTATCATCTACTATTAACTTTTCTAAATCCTTTCCTCCTAGTTTTTTTGTTAATCGCCTTGGTTTATCGAAAGTAGCCAAAAACTTTATTGCTTTTTGCATCGATAGTTCAAATCTATTAAGGTAAGCTGGTCTTTCTCTAGAGTTAACTAATGTTACAGCTCCAAAAGGATTCACGATGCTAGTTTTTATGTTTGCTAATTTGAATTGCTTCTCCAGTTCTATTCTTAGACCAAAATCATTTATTTCTCGTAAAGCACCAATCAATCTTGCAAGTAAGACTGGCTGACTGTTCTGTTGGAAATATTTCATTATAAACTCTTCGTCTCTATTATTACTTTTTAATATAGAAATGATTTCATCTTGATAATTCCGGTATTCATTCTCAGTAGATTTAATAACTAAGAACTCATGTTTTAATTCTTTAAATTCAATAGAAAAAAACTTCTTTGCTATCAATGGTTTTTCATCGTAATCGGCATCGTAGCTAGCAATAATTTTTATAGCGGCAGGTAACTCAATGATAGTATTAGATTTCCTTTTCGTGGAAACCGTAATTTGATTCTCCCTATTACTAAAGTTTTCTACCGCAAATTGATATGCATAATGTCCAGTAAGATACCATCCATCATCAAAAGCCAAATTTAAAAATTGTAAAACTAAAATCCACAAATTATTCCGAAAAGCATTAGCTGGAAATTCATGTTCTGTTTTAAGGAAAATATATTGATTGTTTAATTCTGCTGCCAGTAATTTCTGTTCAAGATATAGATATATACTTCTATCAACATCACTCTTTTTAAAAACAAATTGCTTTGCCTCAAGCTGCTTCATTAACCATGCTTTTGCTTCTTGTTCAGTTTCATTATAAGTTTTTGCCATAATTATAGAAATTGTACTATATATTTTCTAGAAATAGTGGTATATATTTTCTAGAAACAGTGATATATATTTTCTAGAAATAGTGGTATATATTTTCCAGAAACAGTGGTTATTTTCGCAAGAGAATAGACCCGAGTTTCACAAGGAATTAGGTAAAAAGGCTATAATTCAAGGTATTATGACCAGCAATTCACTAGAAATCACAGTCCGCGCCGAATATACCCCGAACCCTAATTCACTTAAATTCATATCTAGTGAAACCCTATACCCTTACGCTAACTCCCTTAGCTACTTGAATGTAAAGGAAGCACAAAGTGCCGGCAATAAACTTGCAGAAAAACTCTTTAGCATAGAAGGCATCGTGAAGGTCTTCATTATGTCAAACTTCGTTACTGTAGATAAAGAAGAGCATGTGAATTGGAAAGATATTCACATGGAGATCAAGAACATTATTAAGACGTCCATCGATGATATGCGCAGCTGGGCTGAGGCTAATAAGCCAGCAGTAGTTGAAGTTAAACCAGGTGCAGACGGAGACAGTAGAGCTCGTATTGAAACCGTACTCGACAAGATCCGCCCGGCTCTAGTATCTGATGGTGGCAATATAGAATTTGTTGACCTAGTAGGAAGCGATGTACGTTTACGCATGGTAGGTGCTTGCGGTACTTGCCCTAGCGCACTTATGACCATGAAGATGGGAGTAGAACGCGCGCTACTCGCAGAAGTACCAGATATCGTAGAAACTGTTACTCAAGTGTTTTAGGTGTTTGTATAATATTCCAACAAAGTTTTGCCAATTTTCGTACAAGTAAACGATCTTTTGACCTGAACGAAGAAAAGGTAGCTGCAAATTTAGCAAAACCAAATGCATACAACCTCTAAGCAATACTACAGATCTTAAACGTGTAATCTAAAAATTTTTGGAACAAGTCTAGTACTCAGGGAATCTATCGTCCATGCCTGAATCCAGATCATCATCATTGGCAGCTTCTGGATCATCAGCTAGTTCATCAAACTCATCCATATCAAGTGATAGGTCGTCATCGGCCAAGTCATCTTTAGCCTCATCGAGGTCTAAACTATCATCATCATCATCGTAATTCAATGTTATCTCCTCCTCTTTATTATTATAATTTTCATCCTCAATTTCTGAAAGTACTATATCATCATCAGTTTTTACAACATCATCATCCTTGACATCAGCCCCATCTTCCATTAGAACTTCTTTAAGCAATGCATCCAGATCATCATCAATTACTAGGTCCTCAAACTCATCTGTCTCTGATTCTATTAATTCAAGATCTTCATCTGACGGCTCAGGAACCGGGCCGAATTTAGTTTTAATAATTTTACTCGGATCTACTCGCATTGATTCTGTCTCTGCTTGATCGAGTCCACCAAACTCACTGGGTTCAGGGATCTCCTCAATTTTATGCCCTAAATACATTTCGAAGGCAACTTTTATTAAGTTAATTTGGCTAGAAAAACTGACATCCAAACTGCCACCTTTGGTATTGACAATACATGAACCTTCATCGACAGATTCGTCCTTTAAGAATATCAATTTTACGGATTCGTCGATTAATTTAGATAGATTTTGCTCTAAATAAGCTGATTTAGCTTGGTCTATTGGATTAAGATAAATCTGAATAATACCCTTGCCACTTGAGACCATATTAACAGCATTGAGTATCTGTTCCTCTAACAAATCTGGATTAGTTTGGACTTCTCGTTTTAATATTTGCCTTGCCACATGAATTCCCAAGCTAGCTATTTGTTCTTTAACTTCTAAAAGAATATTCTTTTTGGCATTATTAAAACTCGAAAGTATCTTCATCAGATCATTTACGTAAGCTTGGGCTTTAGACATACCTTCAGCAAAACCACGTTCTGCTTCAACTTGAGCAAGTTTACTTATCTCTAGTTTCTGCTTCTCAATTTCATCCAGAGTTTGAGCTTTTAAGCTATTTGCTTGATTCTGTGCATCATCTAAGATCTGCTGGGCTAGAACTTTAGAATCATCCAAAGCTTTCTGAATATCAGCATGAGCTTGTTTCTCTATTGCCGCCACCTCTGCCTCTTTCATGGCGTACAATTCATCTACCCTAGCCTGAACTAAATCTTCTGCTAAGGCATCTATCGACTTATTCTGAGATTTATCCTGCTCATGATGATGACCGTTACCGTTAAATTTTTCAGCTTGTGGTTTAGGGATAAGCTTTAGATCCAAAGGTAAAATATCCTCACCATAAATTGATTTGAGAATTTTTCGTTTAATGATCACTATGACTTAAACTCCAAGACCATTTCATCAACTATTCTGGCAATAGCATGAGAGAGATTAGGTCTATTACTACGTTTATTTAAACGATACTCGATGTATTCTCTCACCTTAGGTCGTTCTGATGCTAGATACTGATTACTCTTCTCCAGTTTAGATTCATGCCTAACATTATCTATCAGCTTATAAAATTCCGGCCAAGATTGAGCGAAGTAATCCCAATCCTCTTGAGATAAAGTTTCATCTATAGTCAAATCCACATCACTAATACGCTGCACCAATGGTAATGGCAGCTGTTCGAAAATTGCTTTCTGAATTGAAGGTGGTAATGATCTAAGAATTAGTGCTAGTGATTTTAATTTTCTTTCTACTTTCATTTAACCCTCCTCTTTTTTAGTGATTATTTTGAAAATGTAACGGTAACGTGCGAAGTCAGAACGTTACGTATCCTCTTCGAGCCACATTTGTATCTTACGAGCTAGGATATCTGGCTTGCTACTAGCGACTGATTGAAAATTATTTAACAAGTTATCGAATTGCATTTTATCCTCTTGTTCTACAGGATTTTCGTTTGAATAAGAGTTTGCTTGTCCCTTAGTTATCGCAGGCGGCTCTTCAAATGATTCACCCATCATTTCTTTTAAGAGGGCTTCTTGCTGAGCTAATGCTGCAGCTTCACCATAGTCTGCTCCACCTTCCTCATTCATCACTTGACCAAATTCATTAGATAAATTTGGATCAACTTCTGTATAGTTTTTATTAGCAGCTGCACCTAAAAAATTCAAACTGATAATTGCAACCAATAGTAAACCTATGATGATGGCGATTATAGTAAAGATCTTCATTACCACGCTCCAAATACCACCATGAAAGAAATTAGTTATATGCTGGACTAGACTAGGCTTAGCCGTAGACAGTGCACTAGCTTCAGCACTCATAGCATTCATATCAATAATAGTAAGTTTGACATCATCAGCAGTAGTCTCAGGTCCTATCACTGCAGCAACGCTCTCACGTAATTGTGATAACGAAATCATTGTCGGTATAGTTTTATCCACAGCAAGAGCTACTGTTACTTTAGTTACTCTGCCAGGTAAATAAGTAGTTTGTTTTTGCTCGAAGCTTGGTAATAAAGTTTCATTCACAGATTGAGAACTGTAATCCTTACTATTACCAGAACCACCCGTTCCAGCTACACCAGTACTAGACCCTGCAACCAAGACTTCCGAATCAGTGTGTCTTGAACCTACAGCACCATCCTTATATAGAGTTTCTTGTTGTTGTACTTTCTCACGACTAACTGAAGCACTGATACTTACCTCATAATTCTTAGCACCTAAAACTACATCTAAATATTTAGCTACTCTATCTTTAATTAGCTTATTAACTCTTTCAACTTCATCTATATAGTTTTCAGTATCTGATTCATCTTCTTCCTTAAAAATATTATAGTTACGACCTTGAGTATCAACGATGGAGATTCTTTCCTTATCAAGATTCGGCACGTAACCTCTAAGTAAGTTCACTATACTTTTGATCTGAGACTTAGTTAACTCATCGCCTTCATTTAATAACTCAATCTGCACAGTAGCTGTTGTCGCTGACTGCAACTCAGTAAATATCTGCTGTTCAGGAATGTTAACGCGAACGATGGCAGACTTAAGTCCATCCATACGCGAAAGAATTCTTGATAGATCGCCGTTGATAGCACGCGATAGCTTGATGCGTTTATCATAATCACTCGATGCCCAATCATTAGAATCAAACAAACCGTAATCGTCATCTTGAAGTAAATTAGTTCTAGCAAGTGCTAAGTAAGAACTTTCTACAGCTTTCTCATAAACCTGCACAGTATAGTCCCCAGGTCTCTCACCTGGTCCTACTTTCGCATCAATATTAACTGACTTAAGTTTGGCAACTATTTCAAAAGCTCTAGCTTGATCAGTTTCTTGAACTAAGGCAACTAATTTACCTTTATTTTCATCTGACTTAGGTGCAGAGAAAATCATGAAACCAAATAAGACCAAGACAACTGCTCCACCAATAATTGCATATAGACGTTTTTGTGGATCGGTGAAAATATCTTGAAAAAATCCTTGCACGCCGCCAGCTCCAGGGCCGGCCGTTCCGCCTGCACCTAAATCTAAATCTTGTCCTGTCGTGACCTCTCCTGCCATGATTTCGCGCGCTTATTCTCCAGCTTAGTTATAAAAGCCTAGGAATCTTATTCCCCTTATTAACCCAGCGAGAGCAGAATAAATTAAAAATATGTTACTTACAGAGTTATACATCTTACTTATATAAGATTAAACTTGCATACTACTTAATTTATCAAAGGCTCCAACTATTTTCTGAGTTACTGCTGTAATTAGCTTAAATGCTACTCCAGACTTACCTAAGGCGATCA